>CALCFP010000437.1 GCA_937900725.1 uncultured Bacteroidota bacterium
GTGACAAGTTTAATGTCGTAAGCAGCGACAAGGAGGCTCGCGACATTGCCAACCGTCGTACACAGTTGGCGCGCGAACAGGGCTTACGCACTCAAAAGCACGTCACGCTTAACGAGTTGGGCCGCCGTATTGCAATAGGCAACTTCCAGGAACTGAACATCATTGTAAAGGCCGATGTTGACGGTTCGGCAGAGGCTTTGCAGGATTCGCTTGAAAAGTTGTCGACACCAGAAATTCAAGTCAATGTCATTCACAAGGCAGTTGGCCAGATTTCAGAGTCGGATGTTACATTGGCTGCCGCTTCAGACGCAATCATCGTCGGTTTCCAGGTGCGTCCGTCAGTAGATGCCCGCAAGTTGGCCGAGCGTGAGCAGGTTGATATCCGCATGTATTCAATCATCTACGATGCAATAAACGAGGTGAAGGACGCAATGGAAGGAATGCTTTCGCCAGAAATCAAGGAGGAAGTCATTGGCACGGTTGAGGTGCGTGAGGTCTTCAAGATTTCGAAAGTCGGCTCCATTGCAGGCTGCTTTGTCCGTGACGGTAAAGTCAAACGTACATCGAAAGTGCGTGTCATTCGCGACGGCATTGTGGTTTACACAGGCGAACTTGGCTCACTCAAACGATTCAAGGATGATGCCAAGGAAGTTCTCACTGGTATGGAGTGTGGCTTGAACATTGACAAGTACAACGACATCAAGGTTGGCGACGTTATAGAGGTTTACGAAGAGACAGAAATCAAGCGTACCTTGTAATTGTTGCTATACATAATAATCAAAAAAGGAATCCGTAAAGGATTCCTTTTTTTGTGTATTGATGTGGAAAAATATTGACCTTATTCAAAAAAAACGCCCTACCGATAAATCGGCAGAGCGTCAAGCATATATCACTCAGTAAGAAAGGGCAATATCAGCACCCTGCAAGTTGCATTTATTTTTGTGCCAATTGCTTCTCGACATTGTCGAGGCGCTTTGCAATTTCAGGGAACTTGCGGAACAGTACGTAAGAGCGTAGCCAGCCTTGATAATCCTGAACAGGCGAGCCAATCATCGTGGCGCCCGATTTGGTTATTGACGAGTTGACGCCCGACTGTGCACCAAGATGCACTCCGTCGGCAACGGTGATGTGAGGAGCGAAACCCACCTGTCCGCCACACATGCAGTCGCGGCCAATCTTAGTCGAGCCTGCGATTCCGCATTGAGCCGACATTACAGTGTTTTCGCCAATCTGCACATTGTGTGCAACTTGTACAAGATTGTCGAGTTTGACGCCTTTGTGCACAATGGTGGAGCCCATAGTTGCGCGGTCGACGCAGGCATTTGCTCCAATTTCGACATAGTCCTCAATGATGACGTTGCCAATCTGCGGAATCTTCTTGTAGTTGTTTTCCGAATTTGGAGCGAATCCGAATCCGTCAGCGCCGATGCTAGTGCCGGCGTGAATGGTCACGTTGTTGCCAAGCACGCAGTTGTAGTAAATCTTGACGCCAGGGTAGATGATGCAGTTGTCGCCGATGCGCACGTTGTCGCCAATGTAGGCTTGCGGATATATTTTCACATTCTTGCCGATTTTG
>CALCFP010000438.1 GCA_937900725.1 uncultured Bacteroidota bacterium
CAAAATGGCTCGAAAAAGTCTTGTGGGGCTACGAGTGCCAGACCGTGAAGCCTGACGAGATAGTAATTGCCGATGACGGGTCGAAAGACGACACGCGTCTATTAATAGAGAGTTTTGCTTCAAGATTGCCAATAAAGCATATTTGGCACGAAGACCGCGGATTTCAAAAATCGGAAATACTAAACAAGGCTCTTGTTGCTTCAACAGCCGACTATCTGATATTCACCGACCAAGATTGCATTCCGCGTGCCGATTTTGTGGAAACGCACTGCAAATACGCAGAGCGAGGATATTTTCTTTCGGGCGGATACTTCAAACTGCCAATGAACATTAGCCTGCAAATCAGCAAGGACGATATTGAAAGTCAGCGTGCCTTCTCGCTTAAATGGCTGTTTGCGCAAGGCCTGAAAAAGACTTTCAAATGCACCAAACTGCTCGGCAATCCAAGATTCGCTAAATTCATGAACTCCATAACCCCTACCAAAGCAACTTGGAACGGCTGTAACGCATCAGGATGGCGCGAGGACGCATTTCGCGTAAACGGCTATAACGAGGAGATGCACTATGGCGGGCAAGACCGCGAGTTTGGCGAGCGTCTGTTCAATTTAGGAATCAAGTCAAAACAGATACGCTATTCGGCCATTTGCCTGCATTTGGATCACAAACGTCCTTACAAGACAAAAGAAACAATGGAAAAAAACCACGCCATCCGCAAAGACACTCGCAAAAACAAGATAATAGAAACTCCAAACGGCATCCGCAAAAAATAGACAAACTTCTATCATTTAATAGAATTCAGGATATTATGTTCACAATTAGAATAACATCAGGAAACAGAAATCTTTTCAATTCTATGCTTCGACAAACACCAGGAGGAAAGGGTATTTCAAGGTGTGGAAAGTATGAGTTCAAGTTTAATGATGACATTGAGGAACCTGATTTTTGGGTTGTGCGCAACAAGCATATCCGTAAAAGGCAGAAGGCAACCATAAACCCGGACAACACCATACTAATGTTGTCGGAGCCCTTGTCAGTAATGAGTTACCCAAAATCGTACTGCAACCAGTTCGGAATGCTATGTTCGTGCCAAGAATGGAAAAAACACCGCAACGTACACTATATGCAGGCAGTCTTGCCATGGTTTGTAGGCATCAATCCCAAAACATGGCAGGTCACAAATCCTGACGTATGTTACGATTATCTCAAGACACATCCATTTCCACAAAAGACAAAACTCATTTCGGTAATAACCAGTAACAAAGCCGCAACAAAAGGGCATCAGGCCAGAATTGAATTCGTCAAAAAACTCAAGCAGCATTATGGCGACCTGATTGATGTCTTCGGCAACGGTGTTAACAATTTTGACGACAAATGGGATGTGCTTGCACCTTACAAGTACCATATTTCAATAGAAAACACATCCTCAAAATACTACTGGACTGAAAAAATATCCGATTGTTACCTTGCAGGAACATTCCCTATTTATTACGGTTGCACCAACATTGGCGACTATTTTCCGAAGGATTCTTATAAGACAATCGATATTAACGATTTTGAAGGCGCAGTCAAAATAATAGATTCAATCATTGAGGGTGAACTGTACTCGCAACAGGCAACACAAGATGCACTTGAGCATGCAAAAAACCTTGTGCTTGAAGACTACAACATGTTCAATGTGATTGCAAAATGCTGTGATGGGCTTAATCCAAATGCGCCTAAAAGGAAGGTTACACTCAAGCCTGCCGTCACTATGTTTGATTGGCGCAATGTCTATCGCGAAGTGGTGCAGAGAAACTTCTTTAAACTGAAGAAAAAATTATTTGGCACAGGAAACATAAATCCAAATGACTGCCAAAACAGCAAATGAGGTTCATGTAAACCCTAAAAAACAAGTTGATATATTAAAATAAATTATACTTTTGCCAACGAATCATAAAATGATGAAGAATTTAATGAACATAGTTGTTTCTGCTCGCGTGGTCGTGGTGGTCTGCGAATAAGAAGGGCTATGCAATTTAATGAGATATAAAAATATTGTAAGCCCTTCCATTTCGGAGGGGCTTTTTAGTTTGAACAAATTTAAAATTATGAAACATACACTACGAAGCGCACAAACAACCGAAGGCCGCAGAATGGCCGGTGCGCGCGCCCTATGGGTGGCAAACGGTATGAAGCGTGAGCAAATGGGCAAGCCTATCATTGCCATTGCAAATTCATTCACCCAATTTGTTCCAGGTCACACACACCTGCACGAAATTGGCCAGATAGTGAAAGCCGAAATCGAAAAACTTGGATGCTACGCCGCCGAATTCAACACCATAGCCATCGACGACGGAATAGCAATGGGTCACGATGGAATGCTCTACTCTTTGCCTTCACGCGACATCATTGCCGACTCTGTTGAATATATGTGCAATGCCCATAAGGCCGATGCGCTCGTATGCATAAGCAACTGCGACAAGATAACCCCGGGAATGCTGATGGCATCAATGAGGCTGAACATACCTACAGTCTTTGTTTCAGGCGGACCAATGGAAGCCGGAAAATGGAACGGCGAAAACGCCGACCTCATCACGGCAATGGTCAAGTCTGCCGATTCTTCAATAAGCGATGAGCAGGTTAAGGATATCGAAAACTGCGCTTGCCCAGGTTGTGGTTCTTGTTCAGGAATGTTCACTGCAAACTCAATGAACTCGCTTACCGAAGCCATTGGATTGAGCCTTCCGGGCAACGGCACCATACTTGCAACACACGCAAACCGTATCCAACTGTTCAAGGACGCAGCTGCACTCATCGTAAAAAATGCTTACAAATATTATGAGGAAGGCGACGAAAGCGTTCTTCCGAAAAGCATTGCAACACGTCAGGCGTTCCTGAACGCAATGACACTCGACATTGCAATGGGTGGCTCAAGCAACACAGTTCTTCACCTTTTGGCTGTTGCCTACGAGGCAGGAGTCAATTTCAAGATGCAGGATATCGACATGCTAAGCCGCAAGGTTCCGTTCCTATGCAAGTTGGCACCAAACACACAAAAATACTCTATTCAGGAATGCAACCGCGCCGGTGGCATCTTGGGAATTCTCAACGAACTAAACAAGGTTGGTCTGCTTGACACATCAGTAAAACGCGTCAATGGAGCGACGCTTGCCGAGGACTTGAAGAAGTACTACATCTGCGGAAGCACAATAGACCCAGAGGCACAACGCATATACGAAAGTGCGCCAGGCGGCAAGTTCAGCACAAAGATGGGTTCACAGTCAACAAAATGGGAATCGTTTGATACCGACCGCGCCAACGGATGCATCCGTGACGTAGAGCACGCATACTCGAAAGACGGCGGATTGGCAGTATTGTTCGGCAACATCGCCAAGGACGGCTGCATAATCAAGACTGCAGGCGTTGACGAAAGTCTGTGGCACTTCAGCGGACCGGCAAAAGTATTTGACTCGCAAGAAGATGCCTGCGATGGAATTTTGGGAGGCAAAATAAAGGCAGGCGATGTTGTGGTGATCACAAATGAAGGACCAAAAGGCGGACCAGGCATGCAGGAAATGCTTTATCCGACATCCTACATCAAGAGCATGCACCTTGGCAAGGAATGTGCGCTAATCACCGACGGACGTTTCTCGGGTGGAACATCAGGCCTGTCAATCGGCCATATTTCGCCGGAAGCCGCAGCAGGTGGCGCAATCGGCAAGATTGTTGACGGCGACATCATAGAGATAGATATTCCTACACGTTCAATAAACGTCAAACTGAGCGATGCCGAACTTGAGGCACGTCCAATGCGTCCATTGACACGCAAGCGCGTTGTCGCAAAATCACTTAAGGCATACGCAAGCATGGTAAGTTCAGCCGACAAGGGCGCAATCAGAATAATACCTGAATAATTGTTTTAACCACAAACCACATATTAAACTGAGACTCAAATGGCAGATAAGATTACAGGCGCAGAGGCACTTATGCGTTCGCTCGAAAACGAAGGCGTCGAGGTAATGTTCGGTTACCCTGGCGGTGCCATAATGCCTACATTTGATGCACTATACGACCACACAAAGAAACTTAACCACATATTGGTACGCCACGAGCAGGCTGCGGCCCACGCCGCACAAGGCTACGCCCGTGTCAGCGGCAAGGTGGGTGTCTGTCTGGTAACAAGCGGGCCTGGCGTCACCAACACCATAACAGGCATTGCCGATGCAATGATGGACAGCACCCCCATTGTGGTGATTGCCGGACAGGTAGGAGCATCTTTTTTGGGTAGCGACGCCTTTCAGGAAGTCGACCTTGTAGGCGTGACACAGCCTATCAGCAAATGGGCATACCAGATTCGCCGTCCAGAAGATGTGGCCTGGGCTGTAAGCCGCGCATTCTACATTGCGCGTAGCGGTAGGCCAGGACCTGTTGTGCTCGACTTTGCAAAAAACGCACAAGTAGGGACCGTTGAATACGAACCGCAACACATCGACTTTATCCGTGGCTATGTTCCAGAGCCGGAAATTGACGACGAAGCCATACAGGAAGCGGCAAGGCTGATAAACGCAGCCGAACGTCCATTGGTGCTTGTCGGGCAAGGCGTGGAACTTGGAAACGCACAGCAGGAACTCCGCAACATGATTGAAAAAGCCGACATGCCCGCAGGATGCACATTGCTCGGACTTTCGACCTTGCCATCGGACCACAGGCTGAATGTAGGAATGCTTGGCATGCACGGAAGCCTTGCATCAAACATCAAGACACAAAAATGCGATTTGCTGATAGCCGTAGGAATGCGTTTCGACGACAGAATAACAGGCAAGTTAAGCACCTACGCCACTCAGGCAAAGAAGATTCATTTCGACATTGATCCTTCTGAATTCAACAAGAACGTGAAGGTTGACGTACCGGTTCTCGGAAACTGCAAGACAACCCTTGCCCTCATAACTGAAAGAGTAAACAAGGCAGAGCATAGGGAATGGATAGAAAGTTTCAGCCCTTATGCCCAGATGGAATACGATAAGCTAATAAACAAGGCGATTCATCCATCCGAAGGTCCTATCCTCATGGGCGAAGTGATAAACAAGGTCACAGAGGCCACCGGCAACGAGGCAATCCTCGTGACCGACGTAGGTCAGA
>CALCFP010000439.1 GCA_937900725.1 uncultured Bacteroidota bacterium
CAGTGATGGATGTAGCAAAGGCTCGCGACGAGTATTTCCAGAAGACTGGAATATATGTTCCAATCTGTTCAGACGGCGGCATTGTACAAGACTACCATATGGTCTTGGCCCTTGCAATGGGAGCCGACTTCCTGATGATGGGCCGCTATTTCGCCCGTTTCGACGAGTCGCCTACCAAAAAACTGACTATCGGCAACCGCATTGTCAAGGAATACTGGGGCGAAGGTTCAAACCGCGCCAAAAACTGGCAACGCTACGATATGGGCGGAGCCGCCGCTCTTAAGTTCGAGGAAGGTGTTGACAGCTACGTGCCATACGCAGGCAAAATGAAAGACAACCTGAATCTTACATTAGGCAAAATACGCGCCACAATGTGCAGTTGCGGTTCGCTGACAATAAAGGAACTGCAGGACAACGCCAAGATAACCGTAGTGTCATCAACATCAATCATTGAGGGTGGCGCTCACGATGTAATCCTGAAAGACCAGAACTAATATTCAAAAGGCACTATAAGTAAAAGCGATTGCAGTTTGCAGTCGCTTTTTTTATTAATGGGAGGACACCAATCTATCTGACAGCACCTTCAAAAAATCACTACAAAGCAATTTATTGAAATCCATATAAACCAAACCTCAACTAACAACTACCCAAATGCGATACAAACACCCACGTTTGGGCACACGAACAATATTTCGTACATTCGCCGAGAATAGACAAAAACAACCGTTATGAAATTACTTGCCGGCTCAGCACTATTGGCAGCAATGACACTATCCATCGCTGCTTATGCACAAACCGAACTTCAGCCATTTACAGGAATAAAAGTATTTGGCAAAATGGAAGTTAGCGTAAAAATAGGACCCGAACCCAGCATAAAAATCGATGCCGACCCACAGAGAAAGGAAAAAATATCATACAAGATAGTGAAAGACAAGTTGCACATCAACAACTCAATAACAAACAACATTGTGGTGATTGTATCGTGTCCCAACATCAACTACATTGAATTAGGTGGCGGAGCCAAATTGTTCAACAGCGGTACAATAAACACCGACAGCCTATACATCGAAGCCGGCGCAGGAACCGAACTCGACCTTTTGGTCGAATGTGACTCAATATACTCCAAAATAGCAAGGAAAGGCTTTGTCAGACTGACCGGCAAGGCAAGAGCGCTGGATCTCAAAACCACTACAGGCGGATTCCTTGCAGCCGAAGACCTTGAAAACCGCATCCTATATGCCAATATGGAAGACGGGACAGCCCGCACAAAGGCATCCGAAATCATCGCCGACATTGCGCCGTGGTCCAAAATATATTACATCGGATCTCCGAACATAGTCAGAAAAGACGATTCCAAAGGACAAATAATACCCGACGAAGAATAATGGAAATCACATCTGCCGAATTCATCATCAGCAACACCGACTACCGGAAATGCCCCCAACCGACATTGCCCGAATACGCCTTCATCGGACGTTCAAACGTGGGCAAAAGTTCGCTCATCAATATGCTGACCAACAACCAGAAACTGGCCAAAGTGTCGGGAAAACCTGGCAAGACGCAGACCATCAACCACTTTCTCATAAACAAGAATTGGTACCTGGTCGACCTTCCCGGATACGGATACGCTCAAATAGCCAAGAAGGAACGTCAAGTGTGGCAGACATTCATTGGCGATTACATCCGCAAACGCGAAAACCTGTATTGCCTCTTCATCCTTATCGACTGCCGCCACGAACCTCAAAAAATCGACCTTGAATTCATCACGTGGGCAGGACAACAAGGCATTCCAATTTCCATAATTTTTACAAAGGCCGACAAACTGTCGAAAACAGCATTAAAGACAAATATGGATTTATACAAACAGCGGTTGCTTGCAGACTGGGAAGAACTGCCGCCATGCTTTTGCACATCATCAGAAAAAAACATTGGGCGGAATGAAGTGCTAGATTTCATAGAGTCAATCAACAATGGCTGTAATTCAAACGATTAGACGATTGTTCATATTTTGGGAACAATGTTTTTAAAAAAGCATCTAGCTATACAAATTATTTATAATTTTGCTAATGGTGATATATAAAAACAAATATCTGAAAATCAATACATTATGTTATCAGCGCCAATAAAATTATTTTCGGGTACCGCAACACGATATCTCGCTGAGAAAATTGCCGACAGTTATGGAATGACATTAGGTCGCACTCTGGTGCAACATTTTGCCGACGGCGAATTTGCTACTTCATACGAAGAGACTGTGCGAGGCGCCAACGCCTTTATCATTCAATCGACATTCCAGCCAAGCGACAACCTGCTTGAACTGCTAATGATGATTGATGCCGCAAAACGTGCATCTGCATACAAAATCATTGCAGTGATGCCATATTTCGGATTTGCCCGCCAAGACCGAAAAGACCGCCCAAGAGGGTCCATTGGCGCCAAACTGGTTGCCGACCTGCTCACAACGGCCGGAGTCTCACGTGTAATTACAATGGACCTGCACGCTGACCAAATCCAGGGATTCTTCAATCTTCCTGTCGATCATTTGTACGCATCTTCAATATTTGTACCTTACTTGCGTAGCCAGAACATCGAGAACCTTACAATAGCAGCCCCCGACATGGGTGGCTCAAAACGTGCTAACGCTTATTCACAATACCTCAACGCGCCAATGGTGATTGGGCACAAGCATCGCGCCAAAGCCAACGTTGTTGACGAATTACGTATAATTGGCGATGTCAAAGACCGTAACGTGGTAATCATCGACGATATGATTGACACTGCCGGCACAATAACAAAAGCCGCACAAGTAATTATGGACCAAGGCGCTAGCAGCGTACGAGTGATGGCCACTCACCCTATCCTTTCAGGACCTGCCTACGAACGCCTGATGGACTCACCAATATGCGAAGTAATCACAACAGACTCTATCCCTTTAAAACAGGAATGCAGCAAGATTACAGTCCTTTCTGTTGCCGACTTGTTCGCAAACACCATAAAAAGCGTATATCAGGAACGTTCTATCAGTTCGAACTTCATTTTCTAATTGAAATAATAATTCACTCAAGCCCCGAATCGTTTTGATTCGGGGCTTGTCGTTTTTGGTAGATATGACTATCTTACCGCGTTGATATCACAAAATGGAAACTACATATTTTTGCAATCAATGCCTTATACCAGTCCGCACCGAGCCAAGCGAAAGTGCCGAAATGGAAACACAACTGCTCTTTGGCGAACTATATTACGTTTTGGAAACTAACGGCAACTGGTCGCACATAATAAACAAGACCGATAATGCCGAAGGCTGGATCAACAGCAAACTGCTGACTCCCGTGGCCGGCGAGCAACTAGACCGCCTATTGTCAGAGAAACGTCACGTAACCCGACGGACTCTCGACTTCATAATTGTGGATGAGAAATGGCAACTGCCATTGCCAGCAGGCGCAATCCTCTACGGTTCAGGACCAAACTTCAACATGGAAGTTGGCAACCACATCTATTCATATTATTCCGACAACACAAATTACGGCAACAAGAGCGAAAACATAATACTACTTGCCGAATCGCTAATCGGCGCTCCATATCTATGGGGAGGCAAGACTTTGTTGGGAATCGACTGCTCCGGCCTGACACAAGTGCTTTTCAGCACTGTCGGCATCCAACTGCCACGTAACGCTTCGCAACAGTCAAAGATCGGCAATGCTGTGCCTTTTATCGACAACGCGCAACCTTGCGACCTTGCATTTTTCGACAATGACGAGGGCAAAATAATACACGTGGGACTCATCACAACTGAAAGAAGAATCATACACGCCTCACAAGGCCGGGTTAGAATCGACAGCATCGATCATCAAGGCATCTTCAATCACGAACTTAACTCATACACACACAAACTAAGACTCATAAACAGAGTGATTTGAGGTCATGAATATGAAAAAAACAATACTGGACCTGGCACACGACCTCATATCGCTATTCTATCCAATGACCTGTTGTGCGTGCGGAACTGCACTTGTGCGTGGCGAGAAAACATTGTGCACCAATTGTTCAATGAAGATGCCCAAAACCAACTTTCATAAAATACGGAACAACCTTGTCGAAAAATGCTTTTGGGGTCGTGTACAAATAGAAGTCGCCACATCATATTTCTTCTTCGTGAAAAACAGCGATTTCCAGCATATGCTCCACAAATTGAAATACAAAGGAAGAAGCGACATAGGAGTATTTTTGGGAAAGAGATTTGGCAACGATCTGATAAGCCAACCCGAATTTTGCCATTTTGATGCCATAATTCCGGTTCCACTCCACCCAGACAAACTGAAAAAACGAGGCTACAATCAAAGCGAGATGGTTGCACAAGGTCTTTCACAATCGATGAAAGTTCCTGTCAACACGGTTTCACTAATACGAAAGACATTCACCGAAACGCAGACAAGAAAATCGAGAATTGAACGATGGGAGAACGTAAAAGAAGTGTTTGAAGCGACACCCGCAATCAACCTAAACGATAAACACGTACTAATTGTGGACGACGTACTGACAACCGGCGCCACAATTGAAGGCTGCGCAAATGCTTTGCTAAGCCAGTTTCCTAACGTTAAAATAAGTGTGGCCACTCTGGCCTTTGCCCACAACTGATGCCTACAGTCTGGTGTAAACCTTGCCTGGCAGGCCTTTTACCAACCCCTTCAATTCCATAGGCAAAAGCAACGACGACACTTTCGGCATCGTCATTCCGGTGACTCGGCAAATGGCATCTATTGGCAAATCATCATTTTGCAGGGAGTCATACACTTTCTGACTTTCGGCATCGAGTTCCACAAACAATTGTTTCTGAATGGCTTTGGGCTGATTGTCCCAATTCAGGAAATATTCAATGTCGGCAAACGATTCAATAAGATTGGCCTGACACGTCTTTATTAGCATGTTGCAACCTGAAGAATATTTGTCGCTATTGCGTCCGGGCAACGCAAACACGTCACGGTTGTACGAATTGGCCAGTTGCGCCGTTATCAACGCCCCTCCCTTGACATCAGACTCCACAACAAGCGTGGCATCAGACAGCCCGGCAATGATGCGGTTCCGGCGGACAAAATTGGTCTTGTCGGGAAAAGCCTTCG
>CALCFP010000440.1 GCA_937900725.1 uncultured Bacteroidota bacterium
GAAGGAAGGGCTCGCCATTCATGCCAGGGCTTTGCTGTCGATGGCGTAGGCTATGTTACGTGCGGAGTCAACGGTGGCGATTATACTAAAGACGAGAATTTCCTTGACGATATCTATATATTCAACCCTCAGGAAGATTACAACCGACGCGAAGATATGTAGATTCCCAATTGTATGATATGAAAGGGAAATCTACCAAACCGTCGATTTCCCTTTTTTACATATAGTTAAGATACATAATAATATCCTTAATGAAGAATACGTTTTTTTTGTTGGCTTTTGTACTTGTTGCCACATCTTTCATCGGCTGTGAAGATGAAATCTATTATGGGAACTGGAAGGAGATATCCTCGCTAAGTACAAAGGGAAGGTCCAGCGCTTCTATGTTTGTCATCAACGACAAGGCTTATCTCGTTGGTGGCTATGGGTATTATTTAATAAACGTCTATTTTAATTCAACGTGGGCTTTTGATGTTGACGGATATTCATGGACCGAGTGTGATTCAATGCCATGTGTTCCTCGTAAGTCTGGCGTCGCATTCTCAATAAATGGAAAAGGCTATTATTGCGGCGGCCTCAGTGCCGACGGCGCATATCATGCCGAATTGTTTGAGTTCGACCCCTCACGTCCAGCCGGCTCACAGTGGAAGGAACTCTCGTCTGATCCGTTCCCCGAAGGCGGTTTCTATGAAGGTGTGGGATTTGCCATTGGTGATTGCGGATATGTTGGAACAGGCTTTAACGAACGTACGGGCATTTCTAATTCAATATTCAAGTTCGACCCTTCGAAGCCCGAAGGCTCAAGATGGTCCAAGTCAGATACCGATAACAAGGCGATGCATCGTCATGGAGCTTGCGCCTTTGTCATTGGCAACAAGGCGTACATTATTGGCGGCAAGAACAATACCCATGAAGTCAAGCAGTTTGAGTGCTTCGATGCTTCAACAGAAAGAATCACCGTCATCAGCACTGATATGTTAAAGGATTTCAATGTTGATATCCTATACAGATACAACGCAACTGCGTTTAGTATTGGCAACGACGGTTATATTACATGTGGTTTAAAGTTCACCGGCGAAGTATTGCGTGACACTTGGCGATATACTCCTGACATTAACGATGGCAAGGGTTCTTGGCAGTTTATTGGCGATTTTGAAGGTCCAAGCCGTTATTCGGCAACAGGATTCTCGTATGGTGAATTAGGCTTTGTGGTAGGAGGGCAGAACGGCTCATTCTCTACTAACTACAAGGATGATGTATGGTGTTTTTCGCCAAATGAAAAATACAATTGGCGCCCATCAAGATAAACCCTGACTCATGCCAGCCAACATCTTCGACATAGTAGTGCTGATCTTACTTGGCGTAGCCGCCATAACAGGTTTCTTCAAGGGCCTGATAACAATGGTTACGTCGCTTGCCGCTCTGTTGCTTGGAGCCTGGCTGTCAATGAAGTTTTCGTATGTCACTGGCGGATTCCTTACAGGCAAGTTTAGCCTCGATGGACAATATGTGACCACGTTGTCGTTCATTATCACATTTCTCATTGTGGTGATTGGCGTCCATCTGCTTGGCAAGACAATAGGCACTCTTGCAAAGGCTATCGCGTTGGGCGGAATCGACAAGATTCTCGGAATGGTGTTCGGCATACTCAAAAGCGCTTTCATAATCAGCGCCATTGTGGCTGCGCTCAACTCGTTCAGGCCTTCATCGGAGTTGTTCAGCGACCAGTTTAAGGAGGATAGTTTCTGTTATGGATTGGTGCAGCCCATTGCCCCGTTCATTTTCAATCAACTCAATTTTGACATTGAAAGTCCAATGCCGTCTGACATTATGGATGCCATAGGCGATGAAGGGAAAATAATATAATCAACATAATCTAAATTACTCATCTGATGAATTTTATTGAAGAACTTACTTGGAGAGGCATGATACATCAAATGATGCCAGGTACAGAGGAATTGCTTGCTAAAGAGCAGGTTACAGCATATTTGGGTATAGACCCTACTGCCGATTCGCTCCATATCGGACACCTTTGCGGAGTGATGATGCTTCGCCATTTCCAGCGTTGCGGACACAAGCCGCTTGCTCTTATCGGTGGAGCCACAGGCATGATTGGCGACCCTTCGGGCAAGAGTCAGGAGCGCAACCTGCTCGACGAAGATACTCTCCGTCACAATGTGGCTTGTATCAAGAAACAACTCTCAAAATTCCTCGACTTTGACAGCGATGCATCAAACAAGGCCGAACTGGTCAACAACTACGATTGGATGAAGGACTTTACTTTCCTTGATTTCGCCCGTGAAGTAGGAAAGCACATAACCGTTAACTACATGATGGCCAAGGAGTCGGTACAGAAGCGTCTTAACGGCGAGGCTCGCGACGGCTTGTCGTTTACCGAGTTCACATATCAGCTGCTTCAAGGCTACGACTTCCTTTACCTGAACGAGCACAAGAATTGCAAACTTCAGCTTGGCGGAGCCGACCAATGGGGCAACATCACTACTGGCTCTGAACTTATCCGCCGCACTAACGGCAACGAGTGCTTCGCTCTTACATGCCCGCTTGTGACAAAGGCCGACGGCGGCAAGTTCGGCAAGACTGAGAGCGGCAACGTATGGCTAGATCCTGTCCGCACATCGCCTTACCAATTCTATCAGTTCTGGATAAACACTTCAGACGCCGATGCCGAGAAGTACATCAAGATATTCACTTCACTTTCAAAAGAGGAGGTGGAAAGTCTTATAGCCGAACAGGCTAAAGATCCAGGGTTGCGCCCGCTGCAGAAGCGTCTGGCAAAGGAAGTGACCATAATGGTTCATTCTGAAGAAGACTACAACATGGCAGTTGAGGCATCAAACATATTGTTCGGAAAATCAACAAAAGATAGCCTTTTGAAACTTGACGAGCGTACGTTCCTCGAGGTTTTTGCCGGAGTTCCTACATTTGAGGTAAGCAAGGCCGAAATTGAGCAAGGCATTGGCATGCTCGACCTTTTGGCCGAAAAAACGCAGGTGTTCCCTTCAAAGGGTGATTTGCGACGCACTGTTCAAGGTGGAGGATTCTCGATAAACAAGGAGAAAATAGATGCCGTAGATTTTACGGTGACAGCCGACACATTGCTGAACGGAAAATATCTGTTGATTCAGAAAGGCAAAAAGAGTTATTCGCTGATAATCGCGAAATAGACCATAAAGCGGCGGCCAAATGGTCGCCGTTCTTTTTTTGAATACCCCCGTTTTGCCTTTTTGCTGAAAAGATAGCTATCTTTACCTATATATACACTCCACATCCGACATCTTAATGCTGCGTAAACTCGTCAAACAGATTATTCTGATAATCAATGTGTGCTGCATTGTCTTGCTGTTTATGTCTGGGGCGGCCTGCTGGCTAAATCCTGCAAAACACACAATAATGGCGCTCATCGGACTAGGTTCTCCGGTGTTTGTCGTCGTCAACATTGCATTTGTGATATGGTGGGTTATATGCCGAAAAAAGTTATTGCTTCTTTCGCTATTGGCCTTGCTGCCTTTTGTGCCGCGCTATGTGGAGTTCCCGTTTAATATTGGCGGGGAAGTTCCCAATGGCCGCACAATAAGAATCATGACTTACAATGCCCATAATTTTGGTCTTCACAAGTGGCCTTCACATAAGCAGGCAATGGCAGAAATGGTGGAGTTCGTGGGATGCGAGAATCTTGACATTGCATGCTTTCAGGAGTATAGCACTGGTGACATGGAATTGCCTACACACGAAAGATTGAAAGAAAAATTCAAATATAGTCACCTGTACATTACTATGGACACCTACAACCGAGGCGATATCCGAAACGGTCTGGCCACTTATAGCAATTATCCCATTGTTGGCTACAAGGATATCCTTTCTGACGGTGAAACAAGCAACGCTATCATTTATACCGACATAAAGATTGGCGACGACACCATTCGCGTGTTTAATACGCATCTTCAGTCGAATAAGTTTTCGCCAGAGGAGTATCTGTTTATAGAAAAGGTGAATATGCTCGATTCCGACGTTTATGACAAGGACAAAATCGATGAGAACAAACGTGGGCTTGAAGATGTCTATCATCGTATGCAGAGCGCATATGAATGGCGTGTGAAACAGGCCGAGACATTGGCAGGTTATGCCAGCAACTCGCCATATCCAGTGGTTATTTGCGGCGATTTCAATGAGACACAGTCATCGTATGTTTACCGATTGATAAGCAAGAAACACCATGATTCGCATCGAGTGGCAGGCAGAGGGTGGAAAAACACGTATTGCCGCTTTTTCCCCGGCTTGCGCATCGACTACATCATTTACGACAATCCGCTTAAGTGTCAAAACTTCAAGGTTCCTCAAGTCGATTACTCTGACCATAGGCCAGTCGTGGGCGAATACGTCATTAATTGATGATGTACAATAGCAACTATTGTGTAATGTCAATTGTTCATCTGTCAATTGTCGATTGTGAATTGTCAATTTTCCCCCTAACTTTACCAATCAAATTCTGAAGAACTTGACATAGTGAACAAAGTATTCAATTTCATATCGGTAGCACTTCATCCGCTTTTTGTTACAGCGTTGGGAATGATGCTCTTAGTCTATAGGCTTATGCCAGGCACCATTCACACCCAATGGGTTTTAATATCTGTCTGTATCGGATATACTGTGCTGTTGCCGTTGGCTTTCATTTCATTGGCAAAAAGAATCGGCTTTATTGGAAGCCTGCGCAATATGCAACGTAAGGAACGCATCCTGTCGCTTGTAATTACAGGCATTTGCATCTATTCGTTCAGTTATGTGATGAAAGGATGGCACACGCCCATAACAATGCAGTCCTTCGTTTTTGGAGCGGCTATAATGATATTCATTTCACTCATCCTGTCGACTTTTTCGCGCATCAGCCTCCATTCCATAGGGTGGGGCGGACTTACGGCTCTTGTGTCCTATTTCTCATTCTCCCAACCTGACCTTTCGTGGCTGTTTGCTCTTGTGGTACTGCTGTCGGGCTTGGTGGGCACGGCACGCATCTATCTTGAAGAACATACCCCTCGGCAAATCTATTTCGGCTACTTGATAGGTTTTTTCACTATTTGGACAACATTTGTAGTTAGGGCATTATGAAAAAGAAATCGCAACCTGTAAAAAAACAACGTCAGAAAAAGGCTCCTGGCGACAACAAAAAGTCGCTTATTAACCGCATATTCTCGACTTTTAGTCAAAACGAAGGAAAGATACTGAATTATAAACAGTTGTCGAAGATGATGGGCATAGACGATGAGGAAACACGTCGACTGCTCAATGTGTGCCTGTCCGAATTGGCCGCCACCGGCGACCTCGACGAGCCTTCGCGCGGCAAATTTTGCATGCGTCGAAAAGCCTCTTATGTGGTAGGCAAGGTTGACATGACATCTGGTGGTGACGCTTACATTGTTTCCGATGAGTTTAAAGAAGACATATTCGTGTCCGTCAACAACCTGCACCACGCACTCAACGGCGATATGGTCAACGTTTATGTATATAGCGACCGTGGCCGCAAGCGCCTTGAAGGAGAAGTGATTGAGATAGTGAAACGCTATCGCGACACGTTTGTGGGCATAGTCGACA
>CALCFP010000441.1 GCA_937900725.1 uncultured Bacteroidota bacterium
CATAAACGTATAGCCTTCGGGGCATTTTTCGTACTCCTCAAATCCTGGATTGAGTACCATATTGTCAACTTCCTGCGCTCCTGCAAACAGCGGGCAAACGCATAATGCGACAATCAGTGTCTGCAATTTGTTTTTCATTTAGTGTTTAGTATTTAAATAGTTAAGAATTAATTCGATTCTTTTTCACACAACTTTAAAGGTATGTATAAAAAGAAAGCGAATGCCTGCAAGTTATCGACACGAAACTAACAATCGCGCATAAACGGCGTGCGGAAGATATTATACAAAAAGCACGAATATTCAATGATTCAATTGTGTAATAAAAACAACTATGTCCACACAAATGACAAAGAAGGTTATTCGCAATTCGCCGAGAATTGTTACGTATGGACGTCGTGCTCAAACAAAGAAAAGTTAAAAGCCTTAAAATATCTATTCGACAATATAGATATCTCTCCTGATGTGGAATTTGAACTTAAACCATTAAACAACGACTAATCGCACAACGCCCAAACCAACTTGAGAAATGGCTTGGGCGTTTGTTTTCCGCAAAACTCAAACAGAAAAGCGTGAATAATTTTCACGCACTCTTTCTCATCACCGCTATTGCGCAAGGCATTTTGCCTTCCACTAATTTGTACTCCACATTCTCATAACCTAAAGAAACGAAAAATTGCTTGTAGGTATCCAGAGAGAAATGCTTCTTGAAATCGAGGCCGAGTTTTTGGAGGAAACGGGCGCCGAAGTTTGGCTTTCCGTTGTGGGCAACGTTCACGTAGGTGGGGATGATGATTTTCCCACAAGGCTTGCAGACTCTTTCAAGTTCGCGGAGAGCGCCCTGAGGATCGTCGAGAAGGTGGATTACATTGCCAGCCACAACGCTATCGAAGGAAGCATCAGCAAACTCCAAATGCATAATATCAGCACTACGGAACTCCACATTCTGCAACTTGGCGCAACGCTTGCGGGCCTGCCTCAACATACCGTCGGAGAAATCTGTCGCAACAAGATTTGCACATTTCTGAGCAAGCGAATACGAGATCTTTCCAGTTCCGCAGGCACATTCCAACACGGAATCTCCCTCTGACACAAAACTTGCAGTAGCAAGGCCCAATTCCTTATAAACCTTGCCATTATATACATTCTCAAAAAAGTCGTAAAGACCCGAAACATTGTCCCAAAACATAATGATTGATTTAATTGATTAATGATACAAATATAAGGTTGGTTTTCAAGAAAAAGTGTGTGAAAAATTGACAAATTCAGTCAGAAGTACCCAAACCTTCTCTCCTAAAAAACGCCTCGGCTGAATACAACGGAATGTTCTCCATCCAAGTCTGATCGATATATGGCTTCATCGACAAACGGAGTCCTTTCAATTGACAATCAGGAAATTCGTTAGTCACAAAGGTATTAAGGGATTTTGACCTGACATTCTCCTCGGCCTTAACTTCCACAGGAACCACCCTATCGTTAGATTGCACTACATAATCAACTTCAAGAGTAGAATTTTCCTTAGAATAATAAAAAATATTCTTGTCCATTTCGGCGTGAAGTTCAAGCGACTTAATCTGAGAGAGAACAAAATTTTCAGTGAAAGAACCCTTAAACTCAGAAAAAACCTGCATCCCAACAAGCATTTCCTTTGAACGCGCTCCAACAAGACAAGCCAGCAAACCACAATCGAGCAGATAAATCTTAAAAGCCGAATCATCGGAATAAAACTTCAAAGGCTCTTTCGGACGGCTTATTCGCTTTACTTTATATATCAGGCCTGCATCCACAAGCCACTGTATCGCCTTCTCGAAATCGGAAGCACGCGAACCCTTGCGCACAACACCAAAAAGGAATTTCTTGTTTTCCTTGGCCAACTGCGCGGGTATGCTCTCCCAAACTTGACGAATCCTGACAACCTCGCTATCAGTATGCTTGCCCATATCCAGATTGTAATTCGACAGAATCGCCCTTTGAATCTTCCTTGTCTGAGATGCGTCGTGAGTATCAATCCATTTCTTGACAGCCTCGGGCATTCCGCCACAGAAATAGTACTGTCGCAAATATTCCACAAGCACCTCGTGCTGAATCCTGATAGTCTCCCAGTCGAGTTTGCGCAACGATTCAGCAAGCATATTCCTACCGTTAGCCAAAAGAAACTCATCAAAAGTCATCGGATACATTCTAAGATCATCAATCTTACCAACGGGGAAACTCTCATTTTTGCGCAACGATATCCCAAGCAATGAACCTGCAACCACTACGTGAAGGCTCCTTGCATCTTCACAAAAATACTTCAACGAAGATATTCCATTGGGCACTTCCTGAATCTCATCAAAAAATAGCAATGTTTTATCGGGAACAATTTTCACCTCATAAAATTGCTGTAATTGATAGATAATCCTGTCAACATTAAAATCCGTGAACAAAGTATTGGCAAAAGGATTGTTATGACAATTCACATAAAGCATATTGTCAAACTCCGACTCTCCAAACTTCTTGACAATATAGGTCTTTCCCACCTGACGCGCCCCAAGCACAACAAGCGGTTTATGGTCAACTTTCGACTTCCATTTGAGCAGTTCCTTGTATATATTTCTTTCCATAAACTTCAATTTCGAAAACCAACACTGCAAATGTGCTAAAAACAAACAAATTACACAACAACAATACGATTTTATGAGGGATCAATTATTAAAAAATAACAATTTTATGAGGGAACAAACATTCAAAAACCACAATTTTATGAGGGAACAAACATTCAAAAACCACAATTTTATGAGGATAACCACAAAAAAAAGCCTTCCGAATTCCAAAATCCAGAAGGTTCTTCAATATATATATTTCTCCTAAAATTCATTACTGATATACCAAAATGTTAACATCTTGATTTCAAATACAATATCCACAACAAATTTCCTAACCGCAATTTTCAATCACTGTTATCGTGCAAGGCATCTTGCCTTCCGCAACCTGCACTCCACTTCAGCATATCCAAGACTATCGAAAAACTCCTTATTTTTCTGCGGGAAATGCTACTTTCGCACCCATTATGGAAAACATCGAAATTGAATCAGCGACAACCCGATTTTTGGCGAAAAGCAATTACAAACGGCTTGACATCAAGGCCGTTATGTTTGATATGGACGGTGTCATTTTCAACAGTATGCCATTGCACGCCGAGGCTTGGGTAAAGACATTTGCCGAATGCGGAATATCGTTCTCGAAATATCAGGTTTACCTGAATGAGGGCCGTACGGGCGCATCCACCATTGACGAGGAGTTCCAGAAGGCTTACGGCCGACACAGCACCATTGAGGAGCAGAAGGAAATATATCGGATTAAAAGCGGGCATTTCAAGCAGTTGCCAAAGCCCGAACTCATACCAAACATTGCAGATGTGGTGCAGTGCCTTGCCA
This sequence comes from uncultured Bacteroidota bacterium, assembly GCA_937900725.1. GTDB lineage: Bacteria > Bacteroidota > Bacteroidia > Bacteroidales > SZUA-534 > RUG13583. The sequence goes on from CALCFP010000441.1 coordinate 3,414, forward strand.
ACAACAACATAGCCAGGACCATTGTGACTGGTTCGGGCGAAAGCACTACGCTCGACCGCATTGACAGCCTCTTTCCTGGCCTGTTCAACCGTAGCCAAATGGTCACTGCTCACGATGTGAGTCAAGGCAAGCCGTTTCCCGAACCATATCTTATGGGGTTGCAGAAACTTGGCGTCGCTCCAAACGAGGCAATCGTGGTTGAAAACGCACCGCTTGGCATACGCGCAGGAGTATCGGCTGGAGTATTCACGATTGGCGTAAACACAGGCATCCTATCGCGTTCCGACCTTGAAAAGGCTGGTGCCGACCTTGTTTTCGACAATATGTCGCAATTGCTTGAAGCACTGCCGTTGCTAATAAATTGCAATTGAACGGAAAACGATTCGCCATAATCACTAAATTTGAAATCGACAACAAAAACACATACATATATGAAAGTTCTGCTAATCAACGCAAGCCCACACCCAAAAGGCTGTACTTATACGGCACTTTGCGAAGTGGCATCTGCACTCAATAAAAACGGAATAGAAACTGAAATGATGCAACTTGGCGTTCAGCCGATAGCAGGTTGCATCGGTTGCGCAAAATGTCGCGAAACGGGCAATTGTTTCCGTGGCGATATTGTGAACCAATTTGTTGACATTGCCGACCAATTCGACGGCTACGTCTTTGGCTCACCTGTTCACTACGCATCAGCCGACGGGGCCATCACCTCGTTTATGGACCGCATATTTTATGCATCATCGGCAAAAATGAAGAACAAGCCCGCCTGCGCTGTTGTAAGTTGCCGTCGTGGTGGCGCAACCGCATCGCTCGACCAACTGAACAAATATTTCACAATCAACTGTATGCCGATTGTTTCGTCGAATTACTGGAATATGGTCCACGGAAGCAAGCCTGAAGACGTTCTGCAAGACCTTGAAGGAATGCAGACAATGAGAATCCTTGGCAACAATATGGCCTGGTTGCTGAAATGCATCGAGGCTGGGAAAAACAACGGCGTTGTCGCTCCCGCCACCGAACAGAAAGTTTGGACTAACTACATTAGATGATTTAGGATTTTTCAATTCACAATTCATAATTAAACTTTACAATATGAACGCATTTGTATTTCTTGCCAATGGATTTGAGGATATCGAAGCGATATCGCCCATCGACATTTTGCGCCGTGGTGGCGTCAATGTGACTACCGTTTCCATAACAGACTCTGTTGATGTGCAATCGTCGCACGGCATCAGCGTAAAGGCCGACACAACAATCGGCAAGGCCGACTTTGGCAATGGCGATGCTGTGATTCTCCCTGGCGGATATCCAGGATACAAGAACCTTGGCGAGTCGGAAGCAGTTGGCAAGATTGTAAAATCGTACTTCGAGAGCGGTAAAATAGTCGGTGCCATTTGTGGCGCACCAACCGTATTGGCTATCAACAAAGTGGCTGAAGGCTCTACCTTGACGTGCCACAGTTGCGCAATCGAGATTATGGACGAACGCTACAACTACGTTGGTGGCGATGTGGTCTGCGACCGAAACCTGATAACCTCCGCTGGTGCTGGGCTGTCAATCGACTTCGGCCTTGAACTGCTTGGCGCACTCACTGACGAAGCCACTGTTGACAAGGTTAAAAAGGCTATGGAACTTGCTCTGTAATTTCAAATTGCAGAGCAATACATTTTAAAGGCACATTAAAATAATCAGCATTATACGCTTATCTGCCCCCAAAATAAAGAATACTATGAATGACAATTTTGCCATACAATTATTTCAAGACAAGCAGGTTCGCGTTGTCTGGAACGAACAAGAGGAAAAATACTATTTTTCAGTAATCGACATAGTGCAAATACTGACAGATAGCGACAATCCACAAACCTATTGGCGAGTCTTGAAAAAAAGACTTCGAGACGAAGGCAATGAAACCGTTACAAATTGTAACACTTTGAAAGTACCTGCTGTCGACGGCAAGATGCGTCTAACGGATATGGCTGATTTAGAGCAGGTTTTCCGTCTCATTCAATCAATTCCGTCAAAAAAGGCGGAACCCGTCAAGCAATGGCTTGCTGAAATTGGCGCCCAACGCATCGACCAAATGATTGACCCTGAACTGACATTTCAAATGGCAGTTGACGATTACCGACGTCGCGGTTACAGCGACAAATGGATAAACGAGCGTATGCGGTCGATTGAGATGCGCAAGGAAC
>CALCFP010000442.1 GCA_937900725.1 uncultured Bacteroidota bacterium
GAGCTTCATCAACTACAACTTTTGGTAAACCTGCCATTTTTGCAACTTGAATACCATAACTTTTACTTGCAGAACCTTGAATAACTTTTCTTAAAAATTTAATTTCGCCTTCATCTTCGGTAATTGTAATTCTGTAATTCTTAATTTGAGGTATTTTCGATGCCATGACATTCAATTCATGATAATGTGTTGCAAAAATTGTTCTTGCTTTAATCTTTGTTGCAATAAATTCTGCTACACTCCAAGCAATTGCTACACCATCATAAGTACTCGTGCCACGACCTATTTCATCAAGTAAAATCAGTGTGTCATTATCTGATTGATTTTCAGATTGCTTTTGTTCGATTTTTTAAGCATTGGCACGTATTCCGATAATTTATCGGTGGTCTTGAATTTTTGCTTATAGTATAGTTGCATTAGCGCGGTTGTTGTCGCCACAACTTTTGTAACTGATGCAATGTCGTAAATATCAGTCAGTTTGACGGGATTGATGCTGTCGTAAGTGTGATACCCGAATGCTTTGTTGTAAACTACATTTCCGTTGATGCCGAATGCAAGTTGGCAACCAGGCATTATTTTGTCCTTAATGCATTGGTTTATAATGGAATCAATTCTGCTGAAATAGTCATCGCGTATGTATTGCCCGTTTGCGTCTATGTACGAAAGCCGTATCTGCTTGCTGTCGTGCGAACCACAGCCTTCTGTTATCTTGTCGTTTACTGAAACTGTCAAATGCCCGTTCGTTTGCGTTCCGCCAAATACTGCCTGAGCAGACATTCTTTGAGTTTCGCTATTGGCTCGATAGCCTACCAATATGGCGTTTATCTTTTTTGTTTTCTGCAATTTGTCTAGTGCATACGGGTTTCCAAGATGCACAAGTATCACATCGTTTTTCTGTGCAAGCGTGTCAATCAGCCTGATCGACTCATTGTCCAATCCGAAATTCTTGTTTTGCAATTCATTTGTGCCGAGTGTCGAAACAATTATCGTATTGTATCTTTTGGCATCTTCAACTGTCTGATTTATAGTTGAATCGTTTAGTGTTGAAAGACAGATGGTGTCTGTTTCAGCATATAATTTCAGTGTCTGTTGAAAAACATTGTCGTAGCCACCATTGATGCTTATTGATAGTATCTTGTTGTTGATCAATTTTTTAATCGGGAAGATACCGTCGTTTTTCACGAGTGTGAGCGATTCGTATGTAAGCCCGTCGTTTATGGCTTTTGCTTCAGCCGAGTTCAGGTCGGAATAAAGGTTTGCGGTGTCAATCGGCTGATAATGGTTTAGTCCCATCCAGGCTTTGGCCAGCAACACTTTTCGGCAACGGCGGTTTAGTTCGTCAATTGTGATGATGCTGTCGGCAATGGCTTGCTCAATGCTGTCAATGGCGATTTCGGCCTTTTGCGGGAACAGCAGAATGTCGTTTCCTGCCATAAACGCCTTGACTTCCAATGTTCCAGGTTCGTAGGCGTTTGCTACTCCACGCATATTCAGCGCATCTGTAAAAATCAGTCCTTTGTAATTCATCTCGTTGATTAACAGTGAATCGACAATGCGTTTTGAAAGTGTCGAAGGCAATGTGGTGTCGGGTTCGAGAGCGGGGACAGCCAAATGGGCCACGAGCATTCCGCCCACCAAGTCGGCATTGTCCTTGAACGGGAACAATTCAATGTCGTTCAGCCTGCACGTATCGTGCGGAACCAGCGGAAGCGCAAGGTGCGAGTCGGTGTGCGTGTCGCCGTGTCCAGGGAAATGCTTTCCCACGGCCATCACGTTGCCTGCCTGTAGTCCTGAGGCATAGGCCGATGCGTATAGTGAGACTTTTCTCTTGTCCTCGCCAAACGAACGGCTGTTGATGATTGGGTTTTTCGGTTCAACGTTGATGTCGAGTACGGGCGCAAAATTAATGTGGATTCCCAGTCTTCGGCATTGGCGGGCCACTTCGGTGCCGAATTTATATACGGCCCAGCGGTCGCTGATGGCGCCCAGGGCCATTGCCCGAGGGTAGTAGATGGTGCTGTCGAGTCGCATACCAAGGCCATATTCGGCGTCAATGGCCACCATTGCAGGTATGTTTAGCCGTTCTTGAATCCTGTTGCACAGAAGCGCTTGCCTTACAGGACCGCCTTGCATAAATATGATACCGCCAAATTGCAGACTGTCAAATAGTTCTATTGTTTGCTGATTGTAACTTTCTGTCTTGTTCGAATATACAGCCATCATTATCAGTTGAGCCACCTTCTGACGTATTGTTAGCGTATTTAGCACAGAATCAGCCCATTGGATATGTTCGTCGGTGTATTCTATTTTGCCAGATTCTTGTGCGGTTGCTGTTAGGCAAGCCAGAATGCCGACGATTATTGGTAAATGCTTGACTGTCATATTGAATTTCTGAAATTGCTTTGTATTGATTTTGAAAATCTTGATATTGGGGATTTATGTTGGCCCCTAAATATTGACTGTCGTGTTTATAAAAAATCAGAGCCAATGCTTATGCAGATTGGCTCCGATTCGATTTTATTTGTTGGTGTAATTATCTGATAATCTTAAACATTCTTCTAAAACGAATGTTCTTTGGAAAACTTTGGTCCTTGTCTGACGAGAACCAAATCATAGATGCCTTCCCGACAATGTGGTCTTCAGGCACGAATCCCCAGAAACGTGAGTCGAGCGAGTTGTGGCGGTTGTCGCCCATCATCCAGTAATAATCCATTTGGAATGTGTAACTGCTTGCCAGTTCGCCATTTATGTAGATGTTGCTATCCTTGACTTGCAGGTCGTTGCCTTCATAGATTCTGATAATTCTCTGATATAAAGGCAGATTGTCAACCGTCAGGTCGATGGTGGTGCCTTTCGATGGAACCCAAAGCGGACCGAAGTTGTCTTCGTTCCAGCGGTAGCGGGCATCGTGCGGGAAGCAGGAGCCTTCGTATGAGTCGCCTGCGTTCACGCGCTGTATCTTCTTGATGAACCTGAAGTTACGCAGTTCTTCCACCATCTCTTCGGTCAGCGGGAGTTGGTAGTATCCTTCGGCAATGTAGCCACGGTTTATGTCTTCCATTGACAATCCAAGGCGTTGCAAGGCCTTCGGGCTGAAAGTGGTTCCGTCGGTGGTAATGTCGTAGCGGTATTGTTTGATGCCGATTTCGGCCTGCATCCGTCCGTTTATGTATAGTTGGCCGTTTACAATCTGCAGTGAGTCGCCAGGAATGGCAACGCAACGCTTGATGTAGTTCTCGCGCTTGTCGACAGGGCGGTAGCCAATGGTGAAATGTTGCCAAATGGTGTTCCGTCCGTAGTCGCGGACCAGTTGGTGGTAACTTGGCGCTTGGTTTTCAAGGCAAACGGTGTCGCCTTCGGGGAAATTGAAGACAACTACATCGTTGTTGACGGCCAGAAGATCGACACACCTCCCAAAGAGATGGAGCTTCTGTACCATCTTGCCGCGGCTCCGAACAGAGTGTTCA
>CALCFP010000443.1 GCA_937900725.1 uncultured Bacteroidota bacterium
CTAGCAATCTTCTCAAATGACTATTTCCAGCTTTTGTTATGCCTAGCCGTATTCTGTCATCTCCACTGGAAGCTTCTCCTGGCACAAGAACTAAATATGACGCAAACATTCACTTTTTTGACACCTGAACGTATGCAGTTTTGCTTCTACCTTGCCAACAATCATAAAAAAGCCACAGAACAATCTGTGGCTTTGATGGTATGTTCCGCTATAATTATGAATTCATGGAAATGAAAAACTCTTCATTGTTGCGAGTCTTAAGCAATCTGTCGCGAAGGAACTGCATGGCCTCGACCGAGTTCATGTCAGACAAATGGTTTCGCAATACCCACATGCGGCTCAATGTGTCCTTGTCAACCAGCAAGTCGTCACGACGGGTACTGCTCAGGTTGATGTCGACTGCGGGATAGATACGTTTGTTGGCCAACTTGCGGTCAAGTTGCAATTCCATGTTACCTGTACCCTTGAATTCTTCAAAAATCACTTCATCCATCTTTGAGCCGGTTTCTGTCAATGCTGTTGCCAATATTGTCAATGAACCGCCATTTTCAATATTACGGGCAGCGCCAAAGAATCGTTTTGGCTTGTGTAATGCATTGGCATCAACGCCACCAGACAACACCTTGCCTGATGCTGGCGAGACCGTATTGTAGGCTCGAGCCAAACGTGTTATTGAATCAAGAAGGATAACCACATCATGACCGCATTCGACAAGCCGCTTTGCCTTTTCAAGGACTATCGAAGATACCTTGACATGTTTTTCGGCCGGTTCGTCAAATGTAGATGCGATGACCTCGCCATTGACACTGCGAGCCATATCGGTCACTTCCTCTGGACGTTCATCGATAAGCAGGACGATGAGATATACTTCTGGGTGATTCGCTGAAATTGCATTTGCGATTTCCTTTAGCAGGACTGTCTTGCCTGTCTTTGGCTGTGCGACAATCAAGCCACGCTGTCCTTTGCCTATTGGCGAGAACATGTCGACAACGCGAGTAGAGATTGAGCATTGAGGATGACTTGTCAGGTCGAAT
>CALCFP010000444.1 GCA_937900725.1 uncultured Bacteroidota bacterium
TCGCGCTAAGTTCGAACAACTCATTGACGACCTTGACCGTTTCTTTCTGCATTTCGACGAGGTGGTCAAGAAGTTCCACATTGAGAAAATCAAGGCGGTCGGCGACATATACATGTGCGCAGGCGGCATACCCCAAAAGAACCATACAAACCCAATTGAGGTGGTGCTGGCGGCTTTTGAAATGTATCAATACATGCAGAACATGCGCCTTCAGTATGGCGACAATCAAGGCTGGAACCTACGCATAGGCATTCATACAGGACCAGTCTTCTGCAGCAACGCTGCCAACAAGAAGAAACTCGACATTTGGGGCGATACGGTAAACATTGCAAGCCGTATGGAAGCCTCAGGACAAATAAACAAGGTCAACATAACGGGTATGACCTACGAACTTGTCAAGGACTACTTTGTATGCCAATATTGGGGAAAGATGCCAGTCAAGTACAAAGGCGAGATAGACATGTACCTGATAGAGGGGTTCCGTCCTCACCTGTCGGTTGACGGATTGGGAATAAAGCCAAACCAGGCATTCCAGACACGTTTGGGCATTGTCCGCTTCGACGATATTGAGGAAGTGGTGCTGAACATGTTAGAGGAAAAACTCCCGAAAAACCTTTATTATCACAATCTAAAGCACACTATCGACGTTACGGTTCAGGTTGAAATCATTGGCCGTCACGAAGGAATTTCCGACGAGGAGATGCTAATGCTGAAAACCGCAGCATTGTTCCACGACACTGGATTCACCCGTACCTATGCCGACCACGAAGAGGCTGGTGCCGAAATAGCCCGCGAATATTTGCCTCGTTTTGACTATACCGCAGAGCAGATTGACCTTATCTGCAACCTTATAATGAAAACGAAATTGCCACCAAAGCCTATCACACTGCTTGAGCAAATAATATGTGACGCCGATTTGGACTATCTGGGCCGCGCCGATTTCATTCCAGTTTCCGGAAATTTGTACCGCGAATTAAGGGAGCGCGGTGCCATTGACGATGACATAAACAAGTGGAACAAGATGCAAATCAAGTTCATTGAAGGGCACCAATACTTCACAAATTCAGCAAAACAAATGCGTGACGTAAACAAAAACAATCAATTGGAGGCAATTAGGCGATTAGTTGAAGAAAATAATTAACTTTGCGAGTTAGCAATAGAATATTTAGACAGTATGGCTAAAACTAGAAAAGACGTAATTGTAATTCCTTGGGACTATTCAGAGACAAGCGAAATAGCGCTGCAGCATGCTATCCAGCTTGCAAATGAAGTGGACAACCAAATTATGCTGGTTCGTTTTCTTAAAAAACCAGGTTTGTTCGGCAAATCAGCCAAACAGGTTGAATTTGAGAGCGAAAAAGTCAAAATCAAGGAAGCAGCCAACCAAATGGCGCAGAAATACAATTTTGACCCACAACGTATCTTCATCGACGTTGAAATCGGCATCAAGTCGAAAGTTGTAAGTAGTCTGATTAAGGATGCCAATGCCAATTTGGTCATCACAGGCAGAACCTACAAAATGTCGGACAAGGAGACGCTAAACATCAACGAAATTGTAACAACGTTGTCAGTAATCGACATTCCGTTCATTGTTGCAACTGAAGCGCCTGCACACGACTACTACAAGGAAATAGTAGTTCCCCTGGACCACGACAAGAAGATGAAGGAGACACTGCAATGGGTTGTATATCTGTCTAAATACTACAATTGCAACATCAACATCATCAAGCCGTACATTGAAGACGAGTACCAAAAGAAGGATATGGCCAACAACATATACTTCACCCAAAAGTTACTCGACAAGAAGAACATCATCTACGGTATCAAGACCGCCAAAAAAGGCAAGGTGTTTGAAGATGAAATACTGAAGTTCAGCCAGAACATCGATTCCGACCTGGTTGTGCTCATCATCAACAAATACAAGAAGATGATAAAGGAAAATCCAAACTACAAGGAGACAATCCCATTCCTGGTTATCAACCGAAACAGCGAGGTTGTAAAGTACGGTGGAAGTTTCCGTTAGAAAAAAGCCATACACATATATATTAAAGCCGAATCTCAAAGTTCGGCTTTTTTTTACCAATTAAGCCTACAAGGAATTTTCAGTAAATTGCTCTGTGGCTGTTTTTGAATAGTTTGCCTATCTGACTGTTGATTTATACGAAGGATTGGTGCTTATTCTTTGATAGGCTGAAAGTCAGTATTAATGGCGATTGTGATTCTAAGGGGCATAAAAGAACGAGGTATAATCTTTATTTGAAGTTTCTTTTCATTAACGTGATTTTATGAAAGTTTCATAATGTATTTGAAGAGGCGTAGGGGGTGACTTTTTCATAAAAGTGTTAGTTTGAATTACGAACATAAAAAAGCCTCTCGGTAACCCGAGAGGCTTTTAATATAATTCAGAAATCCAAATTACTTGTTCAATGCAGTAGCAACGTCAACAGCGACAGCAACAGTGGCGCCTACCATTGGGTTGTTGCCAATGCCGAGGAAGCCCATCATTTCAACGTGAGCCGGAACTGATGATGAACCTGCGAACTGAGCGTCAGAGTGCATACGGCCCATAGTATCAGTCATACCGTATGAAGCAGGACCAGCAGCCATGTTGTCTGGGTGCAAAGTACGGCCCGTACCACCACCTGATGCTACTGAGAAGTACTTCTTGCCTTTTTCAACGCATTCCTTCTTGTAAGTGCCTGCAACTGGGTGTTGAAAACGTGTAGGGTTGGTAGAGTTGCCGGTGATTGACACGTCAACGCCTTCCTTCCACATGATAGCAACGCCCTCACGAACGTCGTTAGCACCGTAGCAACGAACTTTTGCGCGCTCGCCTTCAGAATACTTGATTTCCTCTACGACTTTCAACTCACCTGTGAAGTAGTCGAAGTCAGTGTGAACGTATGTGAAACCGTTGATACGAGAGATGATCTTTGCTGCGTCTTTTCCAAGACCGTTCAGGATGCAGCGCAATGGCTCCTTGCGAACCTTGTCAGCCTTGGCAGCGATCTTGATAGCGCCTTCAGCAGCAGCGAATGATTCGTGGCCAGCCAGGAATGCGAAGCACTTAGTCTCTTCACGGAGCAGACGAGCAGCCAAGTTTCCGTGTCCAAGACCAACCTTGCGGTCGTCGGCTACAGAACCAGGGATGCAGCATGATTGAAGACCGATACCGATAGCCTCAGCAGCGTCGGCAGCGTTCTTGCAGCCCTTCTTCAATGCGATGGCAGCACCTACAACGTATGCCCATTTTGCGTTTTCAAAGCAGATAGGTTGAGTATCCTCGCAAGTCTTGTAAGGGTCCAAACCGTAAGATTCGCAGATTTGGTTAGCCTCTTCTATACTCTTAATGCCGTTAGCGTTCAAAGCAGCAAGAATTTGCTTTTCGCGACGGTCTTGGCTTTCAAATTTAACTTCTCTAATTGCCATATCTGTGTCCTCCTATTCTTTACGTGGGTCAATTTCTTTAACAGCCTCTTCGATACGGCCATACTTGCCAGATGCCTTCTGCAAAGCCTCGTTGGCATCCATTCCGCCCTTAATCATATCCATCATGCGGCCAAGGTTTACAAAACGGTAACCGATGATTTCGTTGTTCTTGTCAAGACCGATTTTGGTGATGTAGCCTTCAGCCATTTCAAGGTAGCGTGGGCCTTTTGCTGATGTTCCGTACAATGTACCAGTGATGCCGCGCAAGCCTTTGCCAAGGTCCTCAAGACCAGCACTTACTGTAAGACCGCCCTCAGAGAAGGCGCTCTGTGTACGTCCGTAAACGATTTGCAGGAACAATTCACGCATTGCCGTGTTGATGGCGTCGCAAACCAAGTCAGTGTTCAATGCCTCAAGAATAGTCTTGCCTGGCAGAATCTCTGATGCCATTGCGGCTGAGTGAGTCATGCCGGTGCAGCCTATTGTCTCGACCAAAGCCTCAACAATTACGCCTTCCTTGACATTCAACGAAAGTTTGCAGGCACCCTGTTGTGGTGCGCACCAACCGATACCGTGGGTGAAACCACTGATATCCTTGATTTCTGTTGCTTTTACCCATTTTCCTTCTTCTGGAATTGGAGCAGGACCATGGTTAGCGCCTTGTGCCACGCAAACCATTCCTTGTACCTCGTGTGTAAAGTTCATATTGTTAATAATTAAAAATTTGTACTCCTATTAGTGTAAGATTCACTAACCGAACCGCAAATGTAATAAAAGAAACGAGTGTTCCTTAAATTCTTGTCGTATTTGTTTTTGAGAAGATAAAAGATTGAGTGCCTAGTGGATTCGCATGGTTCCCGAAAAGCCATGGCGGCAATATCTGAAGTGTTTTTTCGATATATGCCATAAGGTTTCAAAGCAGAGAGCAAGGTTGTTATAAATTCAAGATGATGAAACACTGATCGAGACAACATTCCTTTCCGTCTCATAAAAAAACGTATCATAATTATGAGCCAGGTTGGAAATAATTCCTAAATAATCTAGTACGTTTGTAGCCAATACAATTTTTTATGCAAAAAGACGCAGGCAGACATTGTCCTTTCCATGGCGAGAAAATGGGCCGTTTGGCAGACAGCGACATGGCGCAGTTCTCAATACGCCTGCTTGACGACAATTGTCAGCGGCAGATGCCGTGCCCGACGCCGCCTATGATTTCCAGAAACCACAATTTTATGTTTCTGCTCAAAGGCGAAGCGCTGATTGATGCAAACGGCCAACAGTATCTTATGTTTGCCAATGAATGCATAACAGTGCCTGCAGGCTCACAGTTTTCAATACGCTACTTCAAGGACTGCTTCGGCTACATGGGCAGTTTCAGTACCGACTTTTTATGTGCCAATCCGCTAGTAGCCAACAGTTTCCGCGGATTTGCGTTCTTGCAGTCGAATGGCGTCAGCGTAACAGGCTTTGACTATTTGAGAAGCGGCTTTGTACAGGTTCTGCTTGAACGAATCTACTCAGAAACGTTGTCTGTTCCGCAATGCGATGATGTCATTCGTGCGAACCTGAATTCCTTTTTGGTGGAGATAGCTGCCGAATCGGCAAAAAAACAAGCCCTGCCAGCCACTTTGGGGAACGACACGTGCAACCGTTTCATTGATATGGTTTTTTGCAAAGGTCAGCATAGAATGTCAGTATCGGAATATGCTGAAAAATTGAATGTTACAACCGATTATCTGAATAAAGCAGTTAAGTTGGGTACAGGCAAGTCGGTCACAGATTGGATAGAGGACTCCACAATGGTGTCGGCAAAAATGATGCTGCGCAACACCGATTTGTCAATAAGTGAGATTGCATCTGAACTAGGCATTTTGGACCAGTCTTATTTTACACGCCGTTTCAAGTTGCACGAGAAAATGTCGCCAACTGAATACCGCAAGGCGGTACGGAGTATGTGACGCTTTATTTCTTTCATCAGCGAAAGACAATCTAAAACACATCAATTTCAAAAAAAAGGTTGATTGTCACATTACATTCATTACCTTTGGTAGCTTTTTTAAATATTTACATTATGGAAAATCTTGATTGGGCCAATATTGGTTTTGGCTACAGAAAGACAGATTACAATGTTCGCTGCTATTTCAGAAACGGCAAATGGGGTGAGATTGAGGTTACTTCAGATGAGACAATCCCAATGCACATGGCAGCAACTTGTCTTCACTACGGACAAGAAGCTTTTGAAGGATTGAAGGCTTACCGTTGTCCAGACGGCAAGGTCCGCGTTTTCCGCATGGACGAAAATGCAGCACGCCTGCAGTCGACATGCCGCGGAATAATGATGGCAGAGCCAAGTACAGAACTTTTTGAAGAGATGGTTAAGAAAGTCGTTCGACTCAACGAGCGCTTTATTCCTCCATACGAGAGTGGAGCCACACTTTACATCCGTCCATTGTTGGTCGGCATAAGCGCACAAGTTGGTGTCCACCCAGCCACTGAATATTTGCTTTTGATGTTTGTAACCCCGGTTGGACCATATTTCAAAGGCGGATTTTCTACAAATCCTTACGTCATTGTCCGTGACTACGACCGTTCGGCTCCTCTTGGAACAGGCATCTACAAGGTTGGCGGCAACTACGCAGCAAGCCTTCGTGCCAACAAGACAGCTCACGATTTGGGTTACTCTTGCGAGTTCTATCTCGATGCAAAGGAGAAGAAGTACATTGACGAGGCAGGTGCAGCCAATTTCTTTGGCATCAAGAACAACACCTACATCACTCCAAAATCGACTTCAATCCTTCCTTCAATTACCAACAAAAGCCTTATGCAGCTTGCAGAGGATATGGGAATGAAGGTTGAGCGCCGTCAGATAGCCGAAGAGGAACTTGAGACATTCGAAGAGGCTGGAGCATGTGGAACGGCAGCAGTCATTTCGCCTATCGGCAGAATCGACGACCTTGAGACCAAAAAGTCGTACGTCTTCTCAGAAGACGGCAAGCCAGGCCCTGTCAGCACCAAACTTTACAACAAGTTGGTCGGCATTCAGTACGGCAAGGAAGAGGATGTTCACGGCTGGACAACCGTTGTGATTGAATAATATCGTACATGATATGTGTCAAGAGGGTGTGTCAACGATGATGCGCCCTCTTTTTTTGTTTTTCGAAAAACAACATTGCCTATTGTGACGTTGTTGTTATTTTAGCGAACCGTGTTTGGAGTCAAGAAAATATTGCAGTTTCGTCATTCGGAGTTGGCCCACAATTCCGCGACATTGCTGTCGGCAAACGTTGTGGCACAGGTTGTCGGGATCATCATATATCCCGTACTGACGCGACTTTACTCGCCAGACGACTTTGGTTTGCTGAACCTTTTCCTGAGCATTGGAGGTGTGCTGGTGATTTTGGCCAACTCTGAAATGCATTTTTCAGTTGTGCTGCCGAAAGATGAAAAACGTGCCGTGGCGTGTTTTCATAACGGATTGTCGGTGCTGGTGGGAGTCAGCCTTTTGTGCGTCGCTTTCATTCCATTTTCGAAGCCTATTGCCAACTTGTTCAATGCACCGCAACTCGCCAACTGGATTTTTCTTCTTCCTGTCTTTGTATTTTCACAAGCGATATGGACTCTAATAAACTATTGGTACACGCGAAACAAGCAGTATCGCGACATAGGCATCTACCAACTGACGCAAAGCAGTTTGAGTGCTGGCGCGAAATGTGGTTTGGGTTGGCTCGGTTTCTTGTCGGGAGGAATGATAGTTTCAATGGTATTTGCGCCACTTGCATCAGTATTGATAAGTATAAAGGCTACGTTTGCGAAGCACATGAAAGCCCTTTTGAAGGTTGACAAGGATGAATGCCGGATTGCGGCAAGGGAATATGTCAATTTCCCGAAATATGACATGCCCCGCGCTGTCATAAATAATTTCAGTTGCAACCTGCCGTTTTTCCTGCTCACACCATATTTTGGACTGGCAGAAATGGGATTTTTAGGTATGGCTTTCACATTAGCCATACGTCCGATCAATGTAGTTGCCAATTCGTTCAACCAGGTGTTGTTCCAAAAGACCACCGAATCTGTTCATAATAAGATAAATGTCAGCCATTTATTCAACCGATTCATAAGTTTTACTTTAATGACTGTCGTGCCGACTTTCGCTATTTTGTATTTTGTGTTGCCATGCCTTACCGAGTGGCTGTTGGGCGACGGTTGGTCGGTGGCAGGCAGTTACATTCGCATTATGTTGCCGTGGGTGGCTATGAACAGCATAGCCAGTTCCATAAATTTCATACCAGACGTGTTCAGGCGTCAACGTGGCCTGTTGGTTTTTGAGACGGCCTATTTCATTGTAAGGGCGACGTCGTTGCTAATAGGCATATACCTAAATAGTTTCATCGCCGCCATTGCGCTGTACAGCCTGTCGAACACAGTGATGCTGATAATTGAGTGCGTTTGGTTTCGGACGATAATAGCAAACTACGAGGAGGAGAACCAGTGTGCGACGGTTAATTCCTAGTGTTTGGTAAAGTTGTAAATTTTGGTCCTAAATTGTAGTCCAAAGAATGGGAATATAATCTCATATATACTTGAACCCCAATCAGATAAATCCTAAAGTCCTAAAATAGGAATAAGAAATCCCGATACCGATGACTATCGGGACTAAATCCTAAATCTCTGAAACTGTAATAAGAGATCCTAAATCCTAATTTCTACATTCTAAATGAATTAAATCCTAAATTGTCACGCCATTAGCGCCACCACGCCGCTTACTGCCATGTAGCCGTATATTATCTTGCGCAGGACTGGTGCCGAAATCCGTTCGAAGACCTTTTTGCCAATCCATGAGCCAATCACCACGCCTACAAGAGCGTAGAGCCAGCCCCAGGAAACAGTTTCGGTCATAAAGCCGCATTGTGCCCTGTAAATGGTCATGAATACATTGCCGATGAAGAAATAAGCCTGTGTGAGCGCCATGTAGCGTTGCTTGTCGGTTTCAGTAGCCACAAAGTAAAGCACGGCAGGCGGCCCCTGCATTGCAAACAACCCGCCCATCAATCCGCTCAGTGTGCCCATTGAAACCTGCATTGGTAAGGTGGGGCGCAAATGTATACGTTCACTGATAATCAAGAAGTAAATGCTCATTACCAGAAGTACTACTCCAAGCAAGTGCTTGAGGTGGGTGTCGGTGACCATTGACACGTATTGCACGGCAAAGTACGAAGCCACGAGAAACGTCAGTAATATGGGCAGAAGTTTTTTCCATTCGATGTACTTGTAGATGGCTACAAGCACGTAAAGCGACTGCGCCGCCGACAACATCCCGGAAAGTGTTGTGGCCTCGCCGTACGACGGCATTAGATGTGGCAACATCGTCATAATGAAGATGCCAAAGCCGAATCCGCTCACGCGTTGCACAAAACTTGCGCCTGTGCAGAATGCTATTAACAGAATGATAGTAGTTGCCGACATATGGAGCAAAATTACTTTTTCTTGCAATTACATATATTACTCAATAATATTTTGCCTCGAATTTTTTTCAGATTAGACACATAATTGCTAAATTGCAGTATTGTAATCACAAAAACTTACTAATTATGACAAAACAGGAGGCTATTGACAAGGCAATAGCATATTTCAAGCAGGGTTATGCCTGCTCACAGTCGGTTGCAATGACTTTTGCACCAGAATTTGGTGCCGACATGGATACCGTTACAATGATGTCGGCTCCCTTTGGCGGGGGAATGGGCCGTATGCGCGGCAAGTGCGGAGCCGTAACAGGAGGCTTCATGGTTTTGGGAATGGCTTCAGGCAAGTACGACCCAAAAGACATGGACACCAAACTTGCCCAGTACAAGAAAGTGCAGGACCTCAACGCATCTATGGTAAACATTTACGGCACAGCCGAATGTGGCGAATTGCTTGAAAAGAAAGTCAACAAGGAACAGGTTGACGAGCGCGCTCACCACCAGATAGTCTGCACAGGGGTCATTTCCGATGCCGTGGCTTCGCTTTACGACATCTTGTACCCCAATGCCGATTAACTATCAGAATGCAGAACTGACGCTATATTCCGTCAGAAACCATGATAAAATCCGTTATTTGTTGATAATCACAAATATTGACAAATTGACGGATTTTTTTGTTGCGCCTTCATCCTACTTTTGCAATATGTGCAAGACAAAATAAAATCAGTTAAAATCCGTTAAATATGCGTTTCAATCGCGTTAGCGGAAATAAAAAAATATACTTTTGTCGCTCACAACAAAAAACTTACTACAGTGGATAACTTAAAAGACTTTGAATCAGCCTCTGGTGGCAACAACAACAAGAAACTCACCACCATTATCGTTATAGAATCGATTTTGCTTGCAATAATGTGCGTCTTGTATTTTTCAAAAACATACACAAGCCACATACAGACAATCACCATAAATCAGGTTTCCGAAGAAAAAGACTCGTTGACAGCACAATACCAGACATTGCTTGCCGACTATGAAACCATTGAGACAAACAACGACAGCATTTCGGCTCAACTTGAGCAGGAAAAGGCCCATATCAAGGATCTTATGGCCGAACTGAAGGCTACCAAGTCGGAAAACAAGGCGCAGATTAACAAACTCAAGA
The DNA here is from genome assembly GCA_937900725.1 of uncultured Bacteroidota bacterium. Taxonomy (GTDB): domain Bacteria; phylum Bacteroidota; class Bacteroidia; order Bacteroidales; family SZUA-534; genus RUG13583. Next base: position 10,048 of record CALCFP010000444.1, read on the forward strand.
AGGAACTGAAAACCTTGCGCGACGTGATGAAGGACTTTGTTCACCAAATTGACTCTCTCAACACGCTTAACATTCAACTTACCGAGGAAAACACCGAGGTGAAAAAGCAGATTACCGAGGCCAAGAAGGAGAACAAGCAACTCACCAAGAAATACGAGGAAGCCCAGACCAAGGTGGCCAAGGCATCTGTAATAAAGGCCATTAACTCGTCAATGGAATGCTTCACAGCCAAAGGCAAGCCAGCAACAAAGGCCAAGAAGACCAAACGTCTTGCCGTCAAGTTCACGCTCGACGAAAACCCTATTGCTCCGCAAGGCAACAAAAAGGTATATATCCGCATTGTCAATCCCGACGGCCTGATGCTTGTGAACAAGGAGCAGGAAACGTTCAAGTTTGAAGACGACAAGATAACCTTCTCTGCCCTGCGCCAGGTCGATTACAAGGGCGAAAAGGTTGATATGGTCATCTACTACGAATGCGAGGAAGGCGAACTCAAGGAAGGCACCTACAAGACCGACATCTTCTGCGATGGAAGCATGATTGGCACAACCGAAATTGTTCTGAAATAATATCAATCAACAATATCAAAAAGGCCAAATCCGCAAGGGTTTGGCTTTTTTTGTTGCCGTGAGGCGAGTCATTATGTTTTCGCAAAGCGATGCCTGACAGACTAAAAAATCGTCGGTAAATCCTTATTTATTATACCCGAACCCTGAACAGCCCGTCCTTTTCGCTGTAGAAATATATGAAACGCGTCAGGTCCTTCTTGAAACGTGCTTCTGCCATTCCTTCGGGAAACTACACATATTTGTTTGAAGAAGAAAAGCCAGCCGGCTACGACCAAGTGCTGCAACTGACAGCCTTTAACGGCACAACGCAGACTGCCCCAATAAAGCACAGAGCTCCATTGAAAAACGAGGAGCTTGATTCCAACGTTAGTTTTGAGGTTTCCGCCGACATTAGCGGACTAACCCTCAAGCCTGACGAGATATACACCATTGCCATTATAAACAAGCCAATAAAAACCATAACACAGTTAGATACAAACATAGATTCCACCACCACCGCAGTGGCCGACAATGCCAAGTTTGACATGCAGAAGACCACCCGCCACGCCGAAGGCAACATGGAG
>CALCFP010000445.1 GCA_937900725.1 uncultured Bacteroidota bacterium
ATTTCGGCGACATTCCGGTTGTAGAGACAAGGCAGAAACTTGAGACCATAAAGGACATTAAGCCCGATTACCGCATTGCCCAAACCGCCGACGAACAGATTGCGCTTTTGAATCATCTGCTTGAATGCAAGGAAGTCTGCTTCGATACCGAAACCACATCGCTCGACATTCACAGTGCCGAACTGGTGGCAATGTCGTTCACCACAAAAGAGAAGTCGGGCTGGCTCGTACCTGTGCCTGCCGACCAAGCCGAGGCCCAAGCCATTGTCGACCGGTTCAAGCCATTTTTTGCAAATGCCGGCATCGCAAAAATCGGGCAGAACATGAAGTACGACATTCTTATACTCAAAAACTACGGCGTTGAAGTCGCCGGACGCCTGTTCGACACAATGGTAGCACACTACCTTATTCAGCCCGAGCAGCGTCACAATCTAGATATTCTGGCTGAAAAATATCTGAATTACAATACAATAAAGACCGAAGAACTGATAGGCAAAAATGGCAAGGGACAGATGACGATGCGTAGCGCAGAGTTGAATCTGCTGCGCGACTACGCTTGCGAGGATTCCGATGTTACATTCCGCCTGAAACCGTTGCTTGAGGCCGAATTGCGGAAAAACAACATGCTCGACCTTTTCTTCGAAATAGAGACTCCGCTCATCCCTGTGCTTGCCGACATGGAATACACAGGCGTTAAGATTGACATATCGGCACTTAACAGTTTTGCAGTGGAACTGCGGACAGATATTGCCGATATTGAGAAAAAAATCTTTGCGGAAGCGGGAACGGAGTTCAACATCTCGTCGCCGAAACAGTTGGGCGAAATACTGTTTGACCGCCTGAAGATTGGCAACGCATCCAAGACAAAGACGCAGCAATACTCGACGGCTGAAGATGTGCTTGAGAAACTTGCCGACAAGCACCCTATCGTTCCGCTGATTTTGGAATACAGGTCACTGAAAAAACTGCTATCGACATACGTTGAGGCGCTGCCGCAACTTGTCCACAGCAAGACCGGACGAATCCATACATCATACAACCAAACAATTACAGCCACTGGCCGTTTGAGTTCCACAAACCCGAACCTGCAAAACATACCTATCCGCGAAGAGATAGGACGCATGGTGAGAAAGGCGTTTGTGGCCACCGAAGAAGGCGGTTGCGTGCTTGCGTCCGACTATTCGCAGATTGAACTAAGGCTGATGGCGCATTTGAGCCAAGACGCGGCAATGGTTGAGGCATTCCGTGCCAATCAGGACATTCACGCCACCACAGCCGCCCGACTCTTTCACGTGCCGGTTGAGGAAGTCTCGAAAGAGCAGCGCCGCAAGGCCAAAAGCGCAAATTTCGGCATCATATACGGAATATCGTCGTTCGGATTGTCGCAAAACACAGGCATCAAGGTTTCCGAGGCAAAGGAGATTATCGACAGTTATTTTGTGAGTTTCCCTGGTGTCAAGGAATATATGGACAAGAGCATCCGCATGGCGCGCGATTGCGGCTATACCGAGACCTTGTGCCACCGCCGCCGCTATCTTCCCGACTTGCAGTCGGCAAACAGCCTTGTGCGCAGCGCCGCAGAGCGAAATGCCATAAATGCGCCTATTCAAGGCACTGCCGCCGACATTATCAAGTTGGCAATGATAAACGTCCACAGGCAGATGAAGGAACAGCACCTGAAGTCGGCAATGATAATGCAGGTTCACGACGAACTTGTGTTTGACGTGGCCGCCGGCGAGGTTGAGCAACTGAGCCAAATTGTGAAGCGTGAAATGGAAAACGCCATTAGCCTGAGCATTCCGCTGACGGCCGAAGTAGGCATTGGCGCAAACTGGCTTGAGGCACACTAAAGCAAACTGACTGCCAACAAACGTTTTAATGTGTGTGCAGGTTACTCTTTTTTATTACATTTGAGTCTTGATAACAAACTAACTAACAAAAAAAGATAAATATGAAACGCACCATTCTTGCCACCATTATGCTTGTGGCACTCGCATTCAGTTCAGAAGCCTACGATTTCAAAAGTGGCGACTTGTGCTATAACATTACAAGCAGTACTGAACCTTACACCGTGGAGGTAACATATAATGACAGTATTTCAGGGTTGAGCATCGTCACAATACCTACTACAGTGACTTATAACAGTGTGGAATATTCGGTAACAAGCATTGGCTCATTTGCATTCTCTTATTACTACGATTTGAAATCAGTAACAATTCCTAATTCCGTCACAAGTATTGGCAATTATGCTTTCCAAAGTTGCAGTAGCTTGACATCAGTCATAATTCCCAATTCTATCACTAACATTGGCGAAAAAGCGTTCTTTAGTTGCAGTGCCTTGACCTCGGTTACCATTCCCTATTCGGTTATAAAAATTGACTCGTGGGCATTCGATAATTGTAGTAGCTTGACATCTATAAATGTAGAACAGGGTAATTCTGAATATTCATCTGCAGACGGCATATTGTACAATGTCAATGAAACCACATTAATTATGTGTCCTCAAGGCAAGACTGGAAGTTTTGCCATCCCCAATTATGTCACAAGCATTGGCTCATTGGCGTTTGATGGTTGCAGTGGCTTGGACTCTGTCACAATTCCCAATTCAGTAACAAGCATTGGCGATAGAGCGTTCGATGATTGTAGCGGTTTGAAATCTATTACTATTCCCAATTCAGTAACAAGCATTGGCTATGCTACCTTCTATGGTTGCAGTGGCTTGGTATCTGTCACCATCCCAAATTCGGTAACAAACATTGGCAATATGGCGTTCTATCATTGTAGCGGTTTGAAATCCGTTACAATTCCAAATTCGGTCACAATCATTGGCACTGAGGCGTTCGACAATTGTATAAATTTGACATCGGTCACCATTCCAAATTCGGTAACAATCTTTGGTTCGTATGCATTTCGGAATTGCATTAGCCTGACAAAAGTTGAATATAAAGGATCATTAGCCAATTGGCTAAACATCTTGTTTGGTGACTATTTTGCAAATCCACTATGTTATGCGCAACACCTATACATAAATAACGAGGAAGTTACTAGTGTAGTCATTCCTGATACAATTACAGAAATCAAGCCTTATGCGTTCTCTGGTTGCAGTGGCTTGACATCAATCACCATTCCAAATTCGGTGACAAGCATTGGCAATGACGCATTCTATGGTGTAAGACTTATAAACTACAATGGCAGTGCAACAGGAAGTCCATGGGGTGCACTTTCAATAAATGGTTTTAGAGAAGGAGACTTCGTCTATTCCAATGCTGACAAGGACACTATTGTCGCATATATAGGTAGTGACGACAATGTTACTATTCCTGATTCGGTAAAGGGCATCAACAATAATGCGCTTTATGGTGTAAAGCACATAAATTACAATGGCAATGCGACGGGAAGGCCATGGGGTGCACTTTCAATAAATGGTTTTGTAGATGGAGATTTCGTTTATTCCGATGCTGAGAAAACTATTCTTGCTACATATATAGGTGCCGACGAAAGTGTCATCATCCCTAATTCAGTTATAAGCATTGGTGATAGCGCATTTTATGAATGCATCGGCCTGACCTCGGTCACCATACCAAATTCAGTATCAAGCATTGGTCATCTTGCGTTCCGTAAATGCAGCGATTTGACATCAATCATTATCCCTAATTCTGTCACCACCGTTGGTGTCTATGTGTTCAGTGGTTGCAGCAATGTTACCATTTATTGTGAGGCAACCGAAATATCATTTGATTGGAGTTTAGATTGGAATCCAGACAAACGTCCTGTGGTTTGGGGCTATACTGGCATCAACAATGACATTGCGTCAAATGTAAACATCTACGCCCACCACAACACAATAGTGGTAGAGAACGCCGATGCCGACATCTTCGTTTATGATGCCACTGGAAGGTTAATCGCCCGTAGAGATGTGGCGTGCCACGTCTCAATCACAATGCCACAACAAGGTATTTACATTGTAAAGGTTGGAAACGATGCGAAACGGGTGATTGTCGGTTATTAGTAGAGACGCAAAATTTTGCGTCTGTACAACGATGCGGATTGCGTCTGTACAACAATGCGAAATTATTTTGTATGATTTGAATTTTGTAGAGACGGTGTGCACACCGTCTCTACATTGTGTGCACACCAAACGAATGAAAGATTTTGCCGCTATCGACTTTGAAACAGCTAACGGCTCGCGCACGAGCGTATGCAGCGTGGGTATCGTTATTGTGCGCGACGGGAAGGTTGCCGACTCGTTTTACAGCCTAATCAAGCCAACGCCAAACTACTATGCCTATTATTGCCAAATGGTTCACGGGCTTGGCCCAGACGATACTGATAGCGCTCAGGAATTTCCGCACGTGTGGCGGCAGATTGCACCCAAGCTGGAAGGTCTTACGCTAGTGGCCCATAACAGCCCGTTCGACGAAGGCTGTTTGAAGGCTGTGCATCAGGCATATAATATGGATTATCCCGGCTACGAGTTTAAATGTACATGCCGTGCATCGCGAAAGCATTTTGGCAAGCAGTTGCCCAATCATCAGTTGCATACTGTGGCGAAGGCTTGCGGGTACGACCTCGAGAACCATCACCACGCCCTTGCCGATGCTGAGGCTTGCGCCGCCATCGCCATAAAAATACTCTAGTGGCGGAATCTGGTGGCAGTGCATCGTTGTAGATAACCAAAAAAAATACACATCTTTGTCATAACAAATGCGTCGAAATGACAAATAAGGAACAATACATTCAGTTTTGCCAGCAACATGCCGACATTTGCATATATAGCCAGCCATGGTGGCTCGATGCCGTGGTGGGCGACGGCTGGGATGTGGTTTTGGTGTGGCGCGACGGCCGGATTGTGGCCTCGTTCCCGTATGCAATCAAGCATTATCCGCTGGGCGTAAATGTCATTTGGATGCCTCATCTGACGCAGAAACTCGGTCCTTACATCGTGTATCCTCCACAGATGTCGGAGATGAAACGTATAGGGTTCGAGCACGAGATATATTCTGAAATAATTGACCATCTGCCCCGGTTCAGCCAATTCATTGTCAATTTCGACCAACGTTTCAAAAACTGGCTCGCATTTTATTGGCGCGGGTTTTCGCAGACAACCAAATACTCGTACCGCTTGTACGGAATCAAGGACCATAAGGCAATCCTTGATGGGTATAATCGCCATAAGGTGCAGAAAATAAGGAAGGCTCAAGGCTTGACGCTAAAGTTCGACTTGGACTTTAACGCTTTCTACAGTTACATTGAGGATGCCATTTCTGAACGTGGCGACAAGGTAGAGTTTTCGCGTGAATTGTTCGTGAATCTGTGTCGGGCCATTTATAGCAACAATAAAGGTAGGATATTGTATTGCGTTGATTCAAACGATAATATACACGCTGTCGATTTGGTGATTTGGGATGGTGGCGTGGCTTACTATTTGATGGCCATGCGCAAGAAGGAATATTCAACATCGGGCGGAACCGAATTTTTGGTTGACGAAACCATAAAATATGTGTCGCAATATGTCGATGTTTTTGACTTTGAGGGAAGCATGATGCCTGGAGTTGAGGAGGCGTACCGTTGGTATGGCTCTTCGCAAACTGAATATTATTGCATCTACAAAAACAACAGCGTCCTGCTTTCAATGTATCAGAACCTGAAAAAGGCGTTGGGCAGGAAACGCTCATAGCGCAGTAAAAATGCGCCAAGCGATGAGTGTCACGCACTATTCGAATGGCAGACTTTGCTCGCGCCCGTAATTCTTTGTCTGGAAGTAGTCGAACACTATTTTTGCCTTGGCTGAACCGACAATCCTTGTCAGTTGCTCAAGCGATGCTTTCCCAATGCCATCAACCGATTTGAGTTCAGACATGAGCGTTTCCTTGGTCTTGTCGCCAATGCCTTTTATGCCGTCGAGTTCCGACACCAGAAAAGCCTTCGAGCGCTTGTCGCGGTGGAACGTTATGCCGAAGCGGTGCGACTCGTTGCGCACGTTTTGCAGCACTTTGAGCGTTTCGCTGTTCTTGTCGAGATACAAAGGCACGGGGTCGCCGGGAAAGTACAGTTCCTCGAGCCGTTTGGCAATGCCGATGATTGATATTCTGCCCATCAATCCCAGTTTCTCGAGGCTGTTGATGGCCGCGCCGAGTTGTCCCTTTCCGCCGTCGATGAGGATGTCGCCGTCCTCCAGCTGGCTTATCAGCCATTCTCTTGTCTTCATATCTTGTCCCTTCCTATTTCTATTTGTCCTATCGGTATGCGCTCGCTCCTCGCGGGTTCTCCGTCAGTCGCCGGTCTCGCGCCGCTCGCCGCCATCGCCATGGCCGTCTCGGCATCTCCGCCGTCGGTCGGCAGCTCTAGGGCTTCGTCCTCCGGGCTGTCGGTCAGCCCCAGTCCGTTCCGCTCCGCTATCGCCCATGCCGCCTCCGCGCTACCGCAGTGCTGCACCGCCACCTCTATCAGCGTCTGTCCGCGCTCCGCTTTCATACAATTACAATTCACTTTTCACAATTCACAGTTCAATGTATGTGTCAATTACTATGGTGTCGCCTATCTCCGGCGTCCTATCCAGCGTCAGCTCCCCGTTGCTCCCCACGATGCCGTATGCCGCCGTGCCGTTG
>CALCFP010000446.1 GCA_937900725.1 uncultured Bacteroidota bacterium
TTCAACGAACTTAAGTAAATGCTGTTCGTTGACATCAAACTGTTTCTGCAGATAAGATGCAAGTCCGTTTGAGTTGACAAATCCAGCGATATAACTGACTGAGTCTGCTGGGGTATTCAGTTTCACTACGCCACTCTTTTGTGCAAGTGCACCCAGAGTAGCGCAGAGAACGAATACTGATAAAATTATCCTTTTCATTATTTAACTTCGATGAGTTTTACCTTAAAGATAAGAGTAGAGAAAGCTTCAATGCTACCCTGAGCATTTACACCGTAAGCCATATCCTGTGGAATGTAGATTTCCCATTCTGAGCCAGCAGGCATCAACTGCAATGCCTCTGAGAAACCAGGGATAACTGATGCTACAGGCATTTCAGCTGGTTCTTCCTTGTCCCAGTTGCTATCGAATACCTTACCATCAACTGTCTTGCCCTCATACTTTACAACAGCTGTCTGTTCCTTTGTTGGCTTAGGACCATTACCTTCTTTTAGAATTTCATATTGTAGTCCGCTTGGTAATGTTACAACACCTGCACGTTTTGCGTTTTCTTCTAGGAATTTTTTGCCTTCCGTTATGTTTTTCTCATATTTTTTAGCATTTGCCTTTGCTAAAAATTCTTGGATTGTTTCGTATGCCTCTTGTAATGAAAGTTCCAATTGGTTGCCTTTCATCATATCGTTAAGTCCTTTTGCAAAAAGTTCTGCGTTGATTTCTGTTACACCTTCACCTTTAAGGCTTGTGCCAATGTTCATTCCAAGGCTGTAACTTGCTTTGTCTAAATCAGTCTGTATCATTTTATTCGTTTTTAATTTCTATTGTTAGTTGCCCACAAAAGTAGAAAAAAAAGTGCTTATAACAATTTTTGAAGTTCGAACATTTCGTCGCGTAATTTGGCTGCTGTGGCAAAATCCATCTCTTTTGCTGCTGCTTCCATTTCTTTTTTTGTTTTTGTAATCAGTTTCTTTAACTGGTCTTTGTTCATATATTGAACGACAGGATCGGCTGCTATGCTGCTTTTCTGTTCCGCTTCGTCTTTTTTCGCAAGTGAACTATCAAGAGATTTGATGATAGGCTGCGGAGTAATGTTGTGTTCGGTGTTGTATTTGATTTGTTTTTTCCTGCCTCGGTTGGTTTCGTCAATGGTTTTCTGCATACTTTCGGTAATGGTGTCGGCGTACATTATGACGAGACCATTGACGTTACGTGCCGCACGGCCTGCCGTTTGCGTTAATGAACGCTCGCAGCGGAGAAATCCTTCTTTGTCGGCGTCTAATATGGCAACAAGTGACACTTCTGGTAAGTCAAGACCTTCACGTAATAGGTTTACGCCAACCAGAACATCAAAGCCACCAGCACGGAGATTCTCCAATATCTCAACACGTTCCAACGTATCAACATCGCTGTGGATGTAGGCGCTGCGCATTCCTAAACGAGTTAAATATTTTTGTAATTCTTCAGCCATTCGTTTCGTTAAGGTAGTGACTAACACTCTTTCGTTCTTTTCTGTCCGTTTTGCAATTTCTTCTATTAAATCGTCAATTTGATTTTCTGTCGGACGGATTTCTATCATCGGTTCTAATAGTCCTGTCGGTCGGATAATCTGTTCTACAATAACGCCTTCAGAACGGTTCAATTCAAAATCTGCAGGCGTTGCACTCACATAAATTGTTTGGTTGCAAAGTGATTCAAATTCAGAAAAGTTGAGTGGTCTGTTATCAAGTGCGGCAGGTAGTCTAAAACCATTTTCTACTAGGTTGATTTTTCGAGAATGGTCGCCACCATACATCCCGTGTATTTGAGGAACGGTTACGTGGCTTTCATCTATTACCAATAAAAAATCTTTGGGTAGATAATCAAATAAGCAATACGGTCTAACGCCCGCAGCACGGCCGTCAAAATAGCGGGAATAGTTCTCTATACCTGAACAATAGCCCAACTCCTTCATCATCTCAATATCGTAGCAAACCCTGTCATCCAGACGTTTGGCTTCCAAATGCTTGCCAATAGATTTCAAATATTCAATCTGCTCG
>CALCFP010000447.1 GCA_937900725.1 uncultured Bacteroidota bacterium
TGAAACCAGCACGGCCAAGCGAATCATAATAGTCATGCGGTCCTTGTGCTCGCGGTTGAGGCGTTTGCCCGAGTTCATGTAGGTTCCGTAGATGTCGGCGCCTGCCGATGCACCCATTGTGTGGAATTGCGCGCTCAAGGTGGACATGCTCGCCGACAAGATGCAAAGCATGAAGATTGTCACAAACCAGGTTGGCATTACGCGCCCAATGAAGTATGGCACTATCTTGTCCGAGGCTTCAACCATGTCAATGGCTATCTTCCCATCGTTCTTGAAGAAGTATAGGTTTGAAAGCGGGCTCACATGGTAGATTACGCCTACTGTTATGATTAGGAACACGCATCCTATTGCCACTCCCTGATTCAGTTTCTTTGTGCTGTCAACGGTCATGAAACGGACTACAAGTTGAGGCTGTGCAAGACAGCCGATTCCTACGCCCATTATCATCGATGTCACAAGCGTGAACCATTGCTGCGACAGGAATTTCGGCATCGAGGTCCAGCCTTGGTGACCTATTGCGGCCAGTTTGTCGGGAACTTGGTCCGACATTTCGCCAAGTGCGCGGTTTGCTTCGCAGAATCCCATTCCAAGGGCCTTGTACACGCCGAATACCAATACCGCCATGCAGATGAACATTATCACGGCCTGGAGCGCATCGGTGTACATTACGCCTTTCATGCCGCCTGCCATTACGTATGATGCTACAATTACTGTGAAAATCAGTAACGACAGGTCAAAACTGATGCCAAATACTTCCTGCATGCAGAAAACGCCGCCACGAAGCACTGCGGCCGCATATAATGGCATGCAAAGGAATATTACGGTTGCCGTGAATACCCTCACTCGCTTTGAGTTATAGTATGCGCCCAAGAAATGGGCAAATGAGGTGGCGTGCAGTTTGGCGCCAATTCGGCGTGTCGGCCTTCCGAATATGATAAATGCTATCACTACGCCTACAAACATGTTCAGGAACATGAGCCATTGTATTCCCATTCCGAATGTGGCTGCAACACCGCCAAAACCTACAATGGCCGATGCCGAAATGAATGTTGCGCCATACGACAACGCCATTACTATTGGGTTCATCTCGCCACCGCCTATCAGGTAGTCTTTCGAACTTTTTGTCTTCTTGTATCCTAGAAACCCCAAAAATGCAATGGCCAGAAAGTAAACCATCACAATTAGGTACATTGAAAAATTTTCCATTATAAAATGATGCTAATTAATGATTTGTCAATAAAAATAATTGGCACTTATGCCTTGCTTTCATTGTCTGCCTCGTCATCCTTATTCCAGTTCTTTATGCCAAAATAAACTGACCAGATTACGCACAAAAACGACAGCAGGTAGACAATCCATATTCCTGGGTCTGATATTCCAAACATTGTTTTAGTGATTAAAATTTTATTCGCCGTGAAAGTAGATAAACCAATTCTATTAGCCAACAATATATTGCCTAACTACGTCTTTTACTTAAAGAAAAACGCGGTGACCTTGTTATGGCGAAATCTGAAGTCATGTTTTCAGTTCATCAGGCTGCTGAAATTTGCTGAGAAAAGCACTCCGAAGTAATTCTCATTAGCCGACAGACGTCGCGCATAGCGCATTCCGGCAGTGATTGGCACGGGGAATCGGAAAAAGTGAAAATCTGCCGTAAGGTCGCAACCGGCCGATTGCATAGTGCTCCATTTGCCATCGTATTGAATCTGTGCGCAGTCGAAAAAGGCTCTTGCCTTTATCCGCTTGATGTACATGAGGCCCGTGTTCAAGTCGGGATACAAAACAGGAAATGCGTATGATGTTTGCAGGCTTGCCAATCGCCTGTGTTTCATAGCCTTGCAGCCGCGAGGAAATGGCACAATGGAACTTACCATCAAGCCGTTGCCATTTCGTGCTTGAAGTCCGCAAGCAACTTGTATTCCGTGATTTTTCAGTATTCCAGGCAGGTACAGATTGCCTTGAATGGCCGTTTGGTTGCAATGCACATCGCTTATGTGATGAGCGAAATCAATCCTTGCCGAAATTCCAAGCCGTGGCTGAAGGTCGCGGTAAGCCATTCGGCGATGAGTGTAGGCGTAGGCCGTGTACGACATTGCACTGGTTGATGTGTCTTGCGTAAAACGTCCGTATTTCCAGTTTGTCTGCTTGAAAAGATAAGCGGCTTGCAGTGTCAGTGCTGTGTTGAATGCGTCAGTTTTCAGCAACATTGGCAACTGTGAGTACGCCGAAACTTGCTTGTCTGTTATCTTGAATTTGTAGGTGTCGCCATTCTTGTCCAGATAGCATTCGTTGTAGCGGTCAATATCGCCACGAACGCCAAAAATTGGAAAGAATCCTTTGTATTCATATTCAGCAAAATAGTTATCCTTGCTTTCGGCGTATTTATATTGATATCCGGCCGTGAGGAACGATGTGGATAGCACGTCTTGCGACATGAAAGTAAGCCCAGGCCCAATTTCCGCATTATCGACGTCTATCGATAGCGGACCCCAACTGTGAATGTTTATCAAGTGTGCCAGACGGTTGTAGCGTTCCACCTTGTAGGTTGAGTCGGTATT
>CALCFP010000448.1 GCA_937900725.1 uncultured Bacteroidota bacterium
TAATTGCCATCAATGCTGTATTTAATAATATGCTGATTGTCACTATTGTCAAGTATGTAAATGGCATTGTTGTATATGTCGAAAGCCATAATGGTGTTCTGTAACTTTATTTTATTTATGAACTTGCCATTACTGTCGAATATCAGCAAGGCGTTGTCGTCAATGTCGCTAATGACATATTTGTCAAGATACTTCTTTATTTTGCCTACACTCAATGGCGACATTTGCGACTCTTTTGACGACTGTAACGCCACAATGCTATACGACTCGAAAAGGCTTTCCGACGTGGTTGCTTTTTGCGGGTCGATTGTCACTGCGGTTTCTGTCTGGGCATTAGCGTCAAGCGTAAGTAATGCAACAAGGGCAATCAGCAAGTGTTTCATTTCATTAAAGTTTAAAGTTTGAATTTATAGATAGTAAGTCGTTCTTCGTCTTCGTCGCACACAATGTTGGAGTAGTAATAGGGTGCAATGTAGCCCGTCACCTTAAACTGCTCAGGTATTGCCACATCGCCCACGAGAGTCTCGCCTTCGTATATCTGCATGCGGTCTTGGTTGTTGTCACCACCAGTGCGGTAGGTGCGGAAAATATGTCCGTTGGCCATGGTCATTGAAGTAAAGTAGCCTTTTTCATCTAATTCTTTGATTAGAAATGGTTTTATTTTGTCAAGTTCTGTTGGTATTTTCCCGTAATCCTTTGTAATGCCTATTCCATCGTAGCCGAAAGCCGACAAAAGATTGTAGTCGTTGTCATATTTGTACATTACGCTATCTGCCTGAAACCCGACATAGAAATTGCCTTCCGAATCAATTTGAAAAAAATGTCCAAATATTCCACTGCCCACTGGCACATTCGGTGACACCCTTCCAAATACCCTGTCTACAGCACCTTTTTCTTTGTCTATTTCCATTATCATTCTAGAATGCTTGTACCATTTTTCACTGATTTGCGTAAAATCAGTTAAGTCACGGCTCGTACCTTCAATTGCAATAAACAGCTTGCCATGGTAAAAATTAATGTATAAATCTTCGTAAACTGGGCAATAGTTTTCTGCCTCTGTATACATGGGGTGAATACTGTTACCTGTGTTTTGGTAATGATAGAATGCAACCTCAACATTATCAAACGAAGGAGAAATCGTATATATTTCATCTGTCGTTCCCAATAATATATGATTGCCTTCTTCATCAATAGCATACCCATAAACATTCTTCATTGGCACTTCACCACGACCACGACCTTGTCCGACATGCCTTCCGACAACATTTAAATCTTTGTCAATAACATATAGCAGACTGAAATACTTGTCTAAAAAATAAATGAAATCATTTTTAATTACGGTATGTCCTACAAAACTTGTATTGGACAAATCTATATTTTCACTGCCAAATTTTAGTGAATCATATTTGATTGTTCTTTGATTGTCTTTGGGAGTCATAAAAAATGTATTCCTGTCATCACTACATCCATAGATTAACAAAATAATTGTAAACAGAGACAAAAACTTAGCGTAAAAATTATTTTTCATATTTTTGCTTTATAAGTTTATATAAGTAAAATTTAAGGCGTATAGGTCAAATTTAATCTATCAGCAATATCGACCGTCATAATCGAATGTTGTTCAGTAACCTCTAAAAACATATATTTTTTACATGGTTGTGGTTTCTTATTGACTTCGGGCGGGCGATAAAAAGCATAAGCTAAGATGTATGCTTGACCGATACATCGAAGACATTAATGAAAAAACACTAGAGAAGCAACTTGTCACGCACAACACCGATACTTATTCTTGATATTTCATAAGGTCGTTCATATTAGATTGTATAATGTTGGTATATTTTTGAATTAAAACAAAATGGCATAAAAAAAACAAGCAATATCATTTGTAAAATTACATTTCTTTATTTCAGAGTATAACCAATTCGTGCTTATATTGTTTTACCAATTATTGACAATTGCCTAAAAAGAAGAGAGGAGTTGTGCTCCTCCCTTCTTTATAATTATCTGCAATTAAGATCATAAGCAGAACAATTCCCATTACCTACGAATGAAGCACACTGAACGCCTCCACAGTTAAGAGAACATATGGCTTTTGTCGTAAATCTTTTACATTTACATATATAAACGTCATCACGACTAACACCACCAACTTCTACATAGATAATATCACCATCTGCTAATGCTACTGCATCATTATTTACTAAATCGATGTTTTTTTGAAGAGATACCGTGAATACGGTTGCCATAGCAAAAGCCAAGGCTCCAATTCTCAAAATCAATTTGTTTTTCATTTCTGTTAAAAAGTTTTAAAAATTAGTTTAAACGCCCAGCCGTTCTCCGCCGGGCATGGAGGCTAATTTCACTCAAAATGCGCATTGGTTTTTAGCGCACCAAATCAAAAAAAAAAAACAGAGTTCCAAATTTTTCTTCAACTTTTTGATAAATATTTTGCATTTTTTTTGTGGAGAAATCTGTTCACATAACCATGCACTTCTATCTCCGAATGGTTGCCTCAAGCGTCTGTTCAAGTGCCGATGGAGCACGAAAGCAAGATGTCAGCGACAATGCGCCTAAAACAACTAAAACATTGAATTTCATTGAGATTTGATTCATTTTTTCATAAAAACGACTCATAGGATATTAACATTTGCAGAATCGACTTCAAAAAATGACATCCTCTTTTCACTGTAATAATTCCTGCAATTTGTCTATAAACCTCTGTCTTGCATCATCTTTAGACCATCCTGTTACATTTTCATACGATAATGAAAAGTATATATACTCTATTTTATTATTCTTTAACACATATATGGCTGGTGTATGAAAATAACTCAACTCTCTACGTATTTCTTCATGATTGTCATTAATTACGTTGAAATTTGACATATCATAGTCATATTGCTTTGATATTTTTTCTCCTGACAAAACAATGAATGTGTTGAAATTATCAAGTAAATCTTTATTCTCAGCCATCACAGATAGACCATCATTAATACATGACGAACAATCAAAAGAATTATAAATAAGAAAAACTGTACATTCTGCATGACACTCTGAATAAAAACCGTTTTCAATAATTAGGTTATCCAACTTGTGAAGTTCCTTCCCAATCATATTATTGCGAAACTCGATTGTTTTGTTAATATAGTCAAGAGCAAAATCTTCATTTGGAACCTTATTGTTTTTTTTAAGCAAGAAGAAAAGAATTGTCGCCAATGAAATTACGGTCAGCAAGACCAAAATATATTTATTTTTGTGTTTCATTTTGATTTCCAGTTTCAGTTAGTTGGTTCATATCATATATGCACATACATTTTGAAATGGCGTCAAATGCTATCAACTCATTGTCTTTAATGCAAAAGCAATCATACCATGGCTCTTTGTTGTTTTCCAAGACAATGTAATTCATCATTTTGGGCTTGCTCTCATCTGTATCTACAACAAATAAAATATTCTGAACTTCAGGTTCATCATATTCATCATGAATAGTTGCCAATAAATATAACGTGTCATTATTCATGCAAGCGTCACTGAAGAATACATAGTACCCATCATTTTTTTTAATGCTTTCTTTTGCTTTTTTCAATAATTTTTTGAAATATTTTGAATCGGAAAAATCTATTTTGCTCAACAAATTGCCAGAATAATCATATTCAAGTACAAGTGGTCGAAATGCACAAACGGCAAAAAAACTGTTGTCATTTTTTTTGACGAACCTATATCTCTCAAAATTAGGGGTAACACCTTTACACTTAGGAGTAATAGTGCCAAATTTCACCAAAGGGATATTATTGTTGTTGGAATTGCTAATATAAATCGGCAGTGTGTCAACGACAGAGTATAATAAATTTCCATCATGGTTAATCATAAAATTTTTCGACATTATTTCTCTAGTTGGCATTTGCAATGTTTTAATGTAATTACCATTCAAATCAAATTGTATAATTTTTTGAGGCGCATCCCATGCATAAATATTACCGTTATACATATCTATGGAACCTAAATACGTAAATTCTCCAGGGCCTCTGCCTGATTGTCCAAAACTCAAATCAACATTAAATACAGAGTCAAGCCTAATTATTCTGTTAGTTCTTGAGTCACAAAAATATATGTTGTTCTTATACACAAGTAGCGACTTGACTTGTTGCATAAAGGTGGAATCTGAAAGTTCGCATACCACTCTTAATGGTTCGCCTACATGCAAAGTAGTATATGTATCCGTTTTTTTTTCACACCCAAATAGCATAAATCCAACAACTATTATTGGTAGAATTTTTTTTGCAGACATTTTAATGATTTTTTATTGATAAATACGAGGGTATATCGTTTTGATAAACCCTCATATTTGTTTATTACTCTTAACAACCTAGCCCTGGGGTATAATTCCACCAATTGAATACCTGACTGCAATGCGATTCTTTGCCATCACAAATAACCCACGAATATTCGGATTCGCATTTTCTTTTACCATAGCATTTGACATAATAACCACAACCACAATGTACTTCTGCTTCACATTCCGTCATTGCCAACACTTCAATTGACATAACTTGTTTTACATCATTGTTTGCATACATACTTTTTACAAACACCCCGCCACCCAGCAGCAACGCTGCGCAAGCGGCCATAACAGTAAGTTTTTTCATGTTTTGTTAAAAAATTAAAATTAGAAAATGACATTACAAACTATCTACTTGTACTAGGAGAAGATTATCAAGCAGATTTTATAATCTCAAATAATGAT
>CALCFP010000449.1 GCA_937900725.1 uncultured Bacteroidota bacterium
CAGGTGAGACCATTCTGTATGAAGGAGAAGTGCTGCTGGTTCGCGACGCCACCCCCGAGGACCTCGCCCCCAAGCACCATTGCGGTGGTTGCGGTGGCTGCAAGGGAGGCTCGTGCGGTAGCGACTGCGACTGTCAGGGCGACTGCGGCAACGGCTGCAACTGATTTGCGGTCACACTGTGGAGTTTTTTTGACTCTCGCAGTTTTTTGACTAAAAAAACAAAAGGAACAAAAGGCTGACGCAGCGGAGCATCGGTTTCTTGGCTGGAGGTCGCTGCCTCGGCATAAGGTAAGGGCAAAAATAATGCGGTTATTGCATCACTGCAACGGCCGCATTACACATTTTGTTTTTACCAAAGTATCTTATTTCCCTTAAATGAAAAAAATCCAAATCTTACTCCATGAACAGATTGCAATATACCATCGCTATCGTTCCATCGCACTATTTTATTAATGCAATACAAAATTACTACACATCAAGCAAACAGAAGGACTAATTATCGTTAACTCTTGTTAATAACCCACTTACTACTATAATCCGTAGTGGTTCGCGTGATGTCCGGTATAAAAGTGGGATATTTATGTAAATAGCAGATTGTCAATGATTTATTTTTTAAATGATAAATGGGATTGTATGTGTTGTTTGCCATTGTTCCACCTATATATGTTCCAATAACTGCGCCTATAATTGCGGCAGTCAATACGGCAGACTCTCCGTTAGGGTCGGTATACTTGAGCGGGTTGTTTAAGCAGTAAGAGTAGCGGTTATAGTTCTGTGGGTTGGTGGGCGATTGCACGTAAGGGTCGGGGCTGAGGAAGCGGCCTACTACGGGGTCATAAAACCTACCATTCATATCAATAAGGCCAAACTGGTTCCAATGCTCGTGGCCAGTGTAGCCGCGGGTTATGCCTATGTAGTTAACGTTTACGGTTTGCTTGCCCCATGCGTCATAGGTGGCATCAAACTGCTTGGTGCCTGCGGCGTTGTATATCTTGCAGATGCTGCCAAGATGGTCGGTTGTGTCGGTAGTGGGCATTTACAGTTTCTCGATTTCCGATTCGGGAAGACCAGTGTATTTTGCAATTGCTGATATTGGCAGACCATCTTTCTTCATGCTTGCTGCCATTTCTATTGCCTTTTGTCTTTCGCCTTTTTCTATGCCGATTTTCTCTCCTTCGGCCTTGCCCTTTTCGATACCAAATTTTTCACCTTCGGCAAAACCTTCGGCGTGACCTTCTTTTTTCTGTGTAAGCATGACACTGTACCAATCGCGGTATATTTTTAGGCTCTGTTCGTAGTCAAGGAGTTCGGTTGGTGTAAACTTGGCTATTTCGGCCTGCTCAAACAGCCTAAGGAATATCTTGTCTTGCAGTGCTTGTGGCTTTTCGTATAGTTTGTCGAGGTTTTTGATTGCATACAACCACTTGTCGAATAGGGTGTTGAGCTCGTTTTCGCTTTTGCGGAATTTTGGCATTTCAAGGTAGATGAACGTGAGTTTGTCGTAGAACACTTCCTTGGTGTCGATGTCGCATATTTTGGCTGAGGTAAGAAAACTATCTTTGTTGTCGAATGTAAAGTTCAGTATACCAATGGCGTAAACGCGCTTTAGCTCGTAGTTCCAGTCACCGCGGCGAGCTTGCTCCCTAATGGGAAACGTTGAGTAGTAGATGCTGCGGTCTTTAAAGTATTCTTGGTTGGCTTTCTGCATCTCTATCAAGAACTTGTCGCCGTTTTCGTCTTCGCAATAGACATCGAACACGGCTCGGCGCTCATGTGCGGCATCGGGCATGTGCTCGGTGGTGAGGTAAGTCACGTCTTTGATGCACTCGCGACCTTCAAGCAAGGCGTTGAGAAAGCTGATTAGAAGTTCCTTGTTAGCCTCGGTGCCGAAAAGCTTTTTGAATGCGAAGTCGGTGTAGAAGTTAGCGTAGCGCTCGTGAATGTCCAGATTTGCCATTGCGTGCATTTTTGTTGTTCCCACAAAGTTAGTATTTGAATGTTGATTTGCAACGGGGTGTTTTTGGGGCGGTTTGGCAAAAAAAACTACTGAGTGTTTTTTTAATTTTAGTACTCAGTAGTTTTTTTATGGTTACTTGTGTAGTGTAGAATTGTTTTGACAAAAAAAACAAGGCTATAATTAATTACAACCTTGAATTTAACTAAAATATTATTCCACAATCATATTCAAATAAAACACTACTATCAATATTGACAATTTGCACTGTTCCTTGATTTCCAAATTGTAAACTCATTGTTTCTTGTACAAGTCCGCGCCAATCATTCCAATAACAACATTTAACTTCTGCTTTATTGTTTGTCTTGTCAATAGTAATGGTTGGTTCTTTGACTTTTAAGCTCTGCAATATTTCATAATCTTTTTCGGTTAAGCATCCTGTTTCAATTATGCTATCGGTATCTGAACAAATACTAAACCTTTCTTTGTTCAATATTGATGTTTTTTCATCGTTTGACAATATTGGTATTCTTTTTTGATAACCTCCATGCCAAAATACAGGCAACCAATGTTGCAAATTCGCTAATAAATATATTTGCCATGCGCTTTCTTTTGAAATACTTGCTTTTATATGATTAAGAAAAATTTCGTCTTCATTATTTTCATAATCAACGTATAATATATGCGAAACATCACCTATACCTTTTTTGCACGGTTCAATATAGGTTATTGATTGGCAAGTGAATGTAATAGAATCAAATACTAATGCCATTTTTGAAGTTAAATTTTGGCAAGTATCAAATCCAATTGTCATAACGTCATTATATTTTTCTATAAATGAATTACTAATAGCTTGTAAAGAATTAAGAAAGTATAATGACAAGATTAGTATTGCTATTTTAAACGTCTTCATAATTAGAAACCTACAAAATTACCATACCAATTAAAATTCAATTGACTCATTTTTTCGAACCAATTTGGCCAACTCTGCATCATAAGTCGGATATCAGATGACGAAAAAGAATTGAGTTGCAGCGCATCAGAGCCTAATCTTGCTTGATAACTATATGCGTGAAATTCCATCAAATCGCCTTTAAACGATAATCCGTTTACACTTGTGTTTAATAAAGAAGTATATTGCCCCGCTAAGGCTGCATACTGCGACACATGCACAAATTCATGTCCCATTGTGTAAAAAAGTTGTTTTGCCGAAGAGAATGCAGATGTATTAAAATATACATTTGATTTGCCAGTTAATACTCCTTTTACAGATAAAGCTTTTGTGCAAGCATTTGCTCCATTTGCATTCATTGAGTTCTGAACATTTGCAGGAATATTTTCAACGGTAAATTTGTTTACACTTTCCATTGGCGCGTTTGGATACCATGTTTGTTGAGCATTATTTAAAAATTCATCAGTAGCAGGTACTGGACCGCTTGCATTTATTCCCAAATTATCACATCCTTTTTGGAAAGAAATACTTTGTTTATATGCATCAATGCCACCAGCGATTCCCCCAAGCAAGCCGCCAGTAAGAGCACCAACATTACCGCTAACAAAGCCTTTCCAAGCACCTTGTCTAAAAGAGGCTCCATTAAGCCAAGAATACCCAGTTCCTGAAATAGTGCCGCTAACTGCTCCAGCCGCTGCGCCCGATGCCGCTCCTGCTACAAAACTTGACCCTGCAAAATAACCTCCTACGGTGCTTCCTACGTAGGCACCCGCCGCACCGCTAGCAGCT
>CALCFP010000450.1 GCA_937900725.1 uncultured Bacteroidota bacterium
ATCATCGTTTACGGTATGCCCTTCATCGCCGTTTACAATCTTGCTTCATCTTTTTTTAAGGGACTTGGCGACAGCAAGACTCCGTTCTACAACCTCGAAGGATCGAACAACATCATCCTCCTCACCACAGAAAGATACAACAAGCACCCTATGCTCATACAGGGTTACGGAGCCGGAGCGAGCGTGACTGCCGCCGGAGTCTTCGCTGACATAATGAGCATAGCAAACATATAAGGATATGAAAGAAGCGATAGTTGGCGCAAGCGGCGCCGTAGGTCAGGAATTCCTGCGGGTGCTCGATGAAAGAAATTTCCCGCTTGATGAGTTAGTATTGTTCGGGTCATCCCGTAGTGCAGGAACCACTTACACTTTCCGTGGTAAACAGCTGACCGTAAAGGAGCTTAAGCACAATGATGATTTCAAGGGCATTGATATTGCTTTCACTTCAGCCGGTGCCGGCATCTCAAAGGAGTATGCTGAAACTATCACCAAGTTCGGCGCTGTCATGATTGACAACTCAAGCGCATTCCGTATGGATAACGATGTTCCTTTGGTTGTTCCAGAGGTAAATGCCGAAGATGCGCTGAATGCACCCCGCCGTGTCATTGCAAACCCGAACTGCACAACCATCATTATGGTAGTGGTTCTGAAGGCTTTGGAAGAATTGTCGCACATTAAGCGAGTTCACGTTGCAACCTACCAAAGTGCCAGCGGTGCAGGCGCAATGGGTATGGCAGAACTCGACCAGCAAATAAAGGACTATGCTTCAGGCAAGGAATTGACAGTCAACAAATTCTCATCTCAATTGCTATACAACGTAATTCCCCATATCGATGTATTCACTGAAAACGACTACACCAAGGAGGAGATGAAGATGTATAACGAGACCAAGAAGATTATGCATTCCGACATTCAGGTCAGCGCAACTTGCGTACGCGTGCCTGTTATGCGTGCACACTCTGAATCAATTTGGGCAGAGACCGAAAAGCCTGTCTCTCCAGCCGATTTCCGTTCGGCTTGTGCCAAGGCGTCAGGCGTTACGGTTATTGACAATCCTGCAAACAAGGAATATCCAATGCCATTGTTTGTCGCAGGTCAGGACAATGTCTCTGTAGGCCGTATCCGTACAGACGTCGCAAATCCAAACGGCATCACATTTTGGTGCGTAGGCGACCAAATCCGCAAGGGCGCAGCTTTGAACGCTGTTCAGATTGCCGAATATCTGATTGAAAAGAAATTCAAATAGTAAAATCTGTTTTCCAGATATGCAAAATGCCGATTCGCAAGAGTCGGCATTTTTTGTTTGTTGACAATGCCTGTATCCCGCATCTGCTGTAGGTCCCATTTTTGTTTGATGCACTTTTAAGACAAAATGTCAGCGGTTTGCATAATGTTAAAGTATTTATAATGTGTAATATTTGTAATTTCACCTAATTGATGCTGTCATTTTGACTTATAATAAACCTTCTAATTCGGACAAAAAATCCACATTTCCGCATTGGCACAAAACTTGAAAGTGTAATGGTGTTTTTGATAAAAAAATGTCTAACTAAAATATGGAGGATTTGAACTATGACACTTTCTAGAATTTCAAACAACTATCCGTCGTTATTCGACCAACTTTTTGACACCGATTTGTTCGATTGGTCGAACCGCAATTTTTC
The DNA here is from genome assembly GCA_937900725.1 of uncultured Bacteroidota bacterium. Classification (GTDB taxonomy): domain Bacteria; phylum Bacteroidota; class Bacteroidia; order Bacteroidales; family SZUA-534; genus RUG13583. The sequence goes on from CALCFP010000450.1 coordinate 1,665, forward strand.
AGAGACAAACACCACTTTGCCATCAGTAAACATCAAGGAAAATGCAGATGAGTTCAAGGTTGAAATGGCCGTTCCAGGCTTCGAAAAGAAAGATTTCAAGATTGAACTGAACCACAACGTGCTTACGATTTCATCTGAAAAGAAGGTTGAAAACGAGGCCAAAGAAGGCGAACGCTTCACACGTCGTGAATACAGTTACCAATCGTTCAGCCGTTCGTTCACACTGCCCGATTCGGCAAACGGCGACAAGATTTCCGCCAAATACGACAACGGCATCCTGAACGTTGAAATACCTAAACGCGAAGAGGCAAAGCCAAAACCAATGCGTCAAATCGCAATTGCCTGACGCATTGCTACAATAACAAAGAAGCCAACCCTGCAGGTTGGCTTTTTTTTGTTACCAGCCGGTCATTCAACGTTCATCCTGATTTTCCAATTTTGCGGGTAAAGGTTGTTCCACCTGTTGCCGACATTTTTTGCCCAACCTATAGGCAAACCTTTGTATGTAAGCAAATTGAAACCCTGTTTGGTGCCAGGTACGAAAATATTGTCACGATGCAGGTAGCGCAACGCATCTTGCAACGGCAACTCGACGGTCTCAAACGCATCCTTGTTTATAGCCCACGACATTGCCAAATCGTGCTCTGGCGCAATCTTGTTGCCGAAAAGTTTGGCAATGCCCATACCCATTTTTACAACTTTCAACCTGTTGTACAACAATTTGCATTCTGCATCAATGGCTTGAGGAACGGCAACAACAGTGTCGCCATTTTGATAGTATGCAAAATCATAACCTGGCAAAACATACTTGTCGAGTTCAGCCGAAACGTTCTTTTGCACTGACGGCAACTGCTTCTTCAGTTTCTGCTTCTTCACATTTATCTCACTGCCGTCGTTTTTCCGAAAGACACAGCAGAAAAAGCCTTCGCCACGAGTCTTGTGCTGAATGAAACGATAGCCCACAAGTCCGTTTTTCTCAACTAAAGCGACATTCCATTCTGGCTTTATGTCTATCTGGACATTATCAGCATCAAAAGTCTGGCTAATCCACAACATATTGTTTTCATCCTCATCGGGGCAGAACGTGCAAGTGCTGTAAATAAGATACCCGCCCGGCTTTATGGAATTCCAAATGTCGGCCACAATGCGTTGCTGACGTTGGGCGCAGATGCGTGTATTGTCGAGGCTCCACTCGTTTATGGCAAGCGGTTCGCGTCGGAAAAGCCCCTCTCCCGAACACGGCGCATCAACTGCCACAATATCGAAAAATCCGTCAAGAGGCTTGAAATCAGACGGGTCGTTGTTAGTGACCACCACATTGGGAATACCCCACTTTGTCAGATTCTCGCAAAGAATCGGCAATCGGCTACTTATGACCTCATTGCTCACCAAAAGCCCGTCCTTGCCGACTATTGATGCGAAATGCGTGCTTTTTCCGCCTGGCGCGCCACAAAGGTCAAGAATACGGACATCATTTTCATTTCCAATGATTTGCCTTGCTACGTAACCGGCAAACATTGAACTTGCCTCCTGAACGTAATAGCCTCCAGCGTGAAATATCGGGTCAAGCGTAAAGACAGGACGTTCAGCAAGATAACGGCCGTCAGACTCCCACAAAACGGAATCTTTTTCGTCAGCGAAACAAGATATCTTATGCCGATTCAGCCTTATACTGGTCGGAACGGGACATAGCAACGATTTCACGTACTCATCATACTCGTCGCCCAACTGCGCGCGCATCCGCAATTCAAACTCTTTTGGCAAGGCAATATCCATATCCTTTTTTTCTGCAAAAATAATTACGATTGCCGATTTTCAAGCAAAATGAACCATTTGTTAAGTTCCCTCATATTTGACTGATATTATAAAGATTAAGCAATGTCGCAGTGTTGATAGTTTCTTTTCAGTCAGACACACTTTACTTATTTATATACAATAACTTTGCAATGTTGATTATGAATAAGGGAAAATCCATACGGACTCTTTTGGCGGTATTTGCAATATTGTTCATTGCAACTACAGGTTGCTACG
>CALCFP010000451.1 GCA_937900725.1 uncultured Bacteroidota bacterium
TCCTCATGACCTGGAACGAAGACTTCGTTGATGAGGATACAGGAGAGGTTGTTTACATTGAAAGAAACAATGTTCTCTTCGAGAGGGAGATGGTTATTGATGAGACCAATATTGAGGATCTCCTCAATTCAGGAGTCGATTCCATCCTTATCAAGAACGATGAAGCTTCAGCCGCTGACTATGCAATCATCTACAATACATTACAAAGAGACCAGACAAATTCTGAGAAAGAAGCTATATTGTTCACATATAGGCAATTGAGAAATTCAGAACCACCTGATGAGGCTACTGCAAGGGATGTGATTGACAAATTGTTCTTCTCGGACAAGAGGTATGATCTCGGAGATGTAGGCCGTTTCAGATTGAACAGAAAACTAAATCTCGATACTCCTGCGGATGTGAGAGTGCTTACAAAGCAGGATATCATAGAGATTATCAGATATCTGATCCAGCTGATCAACTCAAGGGCTACTGTTGATGACATAGATCATTTGAGCAACAGACGAATAAGGACCGTTGGCGAGCAGCTTGCGAATCAGTTCAGCGTTGGTCTGGCCCGTATGGCAAGAACAATACGTGAGAAGATGAATGTAAGGGATTCTGACGTATTCACACCAACCGACCTTATCAATGCAAAGACACTGTCTTCTGTAATAAATGCATTCTTTGCAACAAGCCAGCTGTCACAGTTCATGGACCAGACAAACCCTCTTGCTGAGATGACTCACAAGAGAAGGCTTTCGGCCCTTGGTCCTGGCGGTCTTTCACGAGACAGGGCAGGATTCGAAGTCAGGGACGTACACTATACACATTACGGCCGTCTTTGCCCTATTGAGACACCTGAGGGTCCTAACATCGGTCTTATTTCATCACTTTGCGTATATGCAAGGATCAATGATCTCGGTTTCATTGAGACTCCGTACAGGAAAGTGAATGAAGGCGTTGTTGACCTTTCAAATAACGGAGTGGTATTCCTCAGCGCAGAGGACGAGGAGAACAAGATAGTTGCCCAGGCCAATGCAAAGATTGATGAGTTTATCCCATTTATAGAACAACAAGACAACTTTAAGATTGTCAGGTTGATGAAGGAAATTGTGCCGGAATTCCTGAGCCAAAACTCAATATACGAAGAACTTGATAAGGTCAGCGGCAACGTTTAGCCTTTATTCAAAACAAATTCAACTTCCTTGAACAAAAAACTGCGTGTTCCGCCGTTGCTGTCCACTATTGAAAGACGCCCGTTTGGTTCCACATTCGTAATTGTGCCTGTAAATGAAGAACCGTCGCTGGTGCGGTATTCATATTGGCTATTGGCGCGATACAAATGAGCGAAGTAGGCCTCGTCAATCTTGTCAAACCAGCCATCGACAAGCATTTGGTACCAGATGTCAATCTGGTTTAGCAATTTTGGCAACTCGCTCACCAAATCCAGTTTGCGGCCAATAATGTTGTAAAGCGAAATCGGGTTCGGCGCATCGCTGATGAATTCTTTCTGATTGATATTTAGCCCAATTCCAACTATTGAATATACAATGTTGCTACCCATAAGCTGGTTCTCAATGAGCACGCCACAAATCTTCTTGTCTTTGTAATAGATGTCGTTTGGCCATTTAATCTTGAATTCTTCGCCAAACGAGTTTAGGTAGTCGACAATGCCAAGTGATATAGCCTTCGATACAAGGAACATTTGGTCGGCCTTGATGAATTCTGGGCGTAGCAGAAGGCTGAAAGTCAGGTTCTGCCCGGGCTGGCTTTCCCAAAAGGCGCCTATTTGACCGCGGCCTGCGGTTTGCGAAACGGCAATGACAGTATAGCCTTCGGCCACAGAATCCCTGTCGGCGATGCTCTTTAGCAACTCATTTGTCGATAGAGTTTCGCTTACCTTGTCAATCTTGAATTTTATCATTGGGAAATGATTCAGGTTGTCAGATGCTTATCAACTTGTTTTTTATGGCGTATAAAATCAGGTTGGTGGCATTTTTTGAGTTTGTCTTGCTCAGCAGGCTTGCGCGGTGCTTGTCTACGGTGCGCTTGCTGATGAACAGATTATCTGCAATCTCTTGGTTCGAGAGCCCTTTGCATAGTTCCTGCAAAACTTGTAGTTCGCGTTTCGATAGTGTCAACTCCTCGCTTTGCTGTTCCTTGTGCGGGTTCAGGTTTTTGATGACGTTGCAAAGAAGTTCCTGCGAGAAGTAACTGTTGCCTTTCATCACTTGCTCAATTGCTTCAACAACTTCCTTAATGTCGGAATTTTTCAGCAGGAAGCCTTTCACGCCTGCGTTCACCATCTTGAAATAATAGTCTTCCTCGCCAAACATCGACAGAGCAATGACTTTTACGTCAGGATATTTTTCCATAAGTTTTTGAGTCGCCTCGATGCCGTCCATTACGGGCATGCTTATGTCCATCAGCACAATGTCGGGCAGATTTGTGGCATTTATCTGGTCAAGAAATTCTTGCCCGTTTGATGCCTCAATTATTACTTTGTGGCTATTCGCATTGTCAAGCAACAACTTCAGTCCGTTGCGGAACAGCGCGTGGTCGTCAACCAATGCTATCTTGATAGTTGCCATTGCCTAAACCTTTACTTTGATAATGGCGTGAACGCCGTCGCCAGGTTTGCTGCTGATGATGAACAGCCCGTTTATTGAAGTGATGCGTGATGATATGTTCGACAGGCCCATTCCTTTGTCGGGAGCGCTTTGAGTTTTTTCCTGGTCGAATCCTTTGCCGTTGTCGTCGAACTTGATGACTATGGTGCGCTGTATCTTCTCAAGGCTAATGTCGATGTTCGAAGCTTCTGCGTGTTTGATGGTGTTGTTGATGAGCTCGCAGGTGGCGCGGTAAAGCACGGTCTCTATGTTTGAGTCGAAGCGGTCGTTGTCGGTGAGTTTCGTGTCGAAGTTGATGCTTATGGCTTTCGACTGGCTAACCTTGAACGAGAAATTCTTGATTGCGCTTGCCAAACCGAAGTTTGTCAGCACGTGCGGGCTCAGGTTGTTTGATATTTCCTTGATGCTTTCCACGGCCTCGTTAATCACGTTGTTGGCATTTTCGAGCACCTGTTTCGAGTGCTCGTCGCGTTCATGTTGCAGCAGTGACGATACTGACATTCGTGCGGCTGACAGCAACGGTCCGAGTCCGTCGTGAAGGTCTTTTGCAAAGCGGCGGCGTTCGCGTTCCTCTGTCTGGATGACGGCACGCATCAGCCTGCGTTCCGAGCGTTTGCGTTCACGCTCTGAGCGGTTCAGCGTGTAGAACATCTCGCCAATCAGGAACACGCCTGCTGTAAACAGGAATGCTATGATTACACCGAGCCAGTCATCGGCAGGACGCAGATAGAACGAGAAATCGTCGTTGATGAACTGTATCAACTTTATGGCCATTTTGAGCGCCATCAGTATGAAACCCAATGAGATTAGAATCCATGACGCACGATATTTGGTCACGCGTACAAGCCTGATTGCCAGCACTGCGGCCACAACCTGCAGTGTTATCGATATTAATAGTGCTACTAATCTTATCATAATATGCAAAGTTAGCAATGCATTTGAATTCTTGACGCAAAATGTGCCACTTTTCTATGCTTCTGGGACTTCGTATATGTTTTTTTTTATAAGTTTGATTGATTGTTTAAACAATAAGTTATGAAATTTGAAAAATGGTTTTATGAGGACATGACTAGTGGCATGATCAAGGATATTGACAACATCACCGAAGACGAGATGTGCAGTGTAAAAACCGCTTACGTCGCAAATTTGATATTTGCAATATTGTGTTTCATCCTGCTTTTGCTTGAATTGTTGTTCGTAAAGTGGAATGGATCGAGGATCTTGATTCCATTCCTTTTGGGTGTTCCATGTTTGCTCCGTGTTGTCCGTTTGAATGAATTAAGGAAGCCAATGTCCGATTCGCGAAAAATGAGAATCAGAAAGGCCAATATGATGGTTATTGCTGTCTTGACAATTGGCAGTATTGTCGGAACCTTGCTTTTCACCCCAAGCGTTGCGTGGAAGTGTATCGATACCGCATTTTTGTTGGTTTTGCTATTTTTTGCAATAGGCTCTATCTGTCATTGGAAAAAGGTTGATGAAGAGCGGAAACAATAAAAAAGTTGCGTTGTTTTCTCTATACGTCGTTTCTTACCCATATTTCATAAATGAAAATGCTGAATAATTTGAAAACACCAATATTTTTGCATTCAGCATAACCATAAATGTATGGAAAAGAAGATAGCAGTTTTCCCCGGGTCGTTCGACCCGTTCACTTTGGGACACCATTCAGTGGTTGTCCGCGCCTTGCCTTTGTTCGACGAGATAGTGGTTGCCATTGGCAAGAATACGCTCAAGAACGGGTTCTTCAGCATCGACGAGCGCATCGAACTTATTGAAGGCGTTTACGCCAGCGAACCTAAAATCAAGGTTATGGCTTACGACGGCCTGACTGTCGATTTCTGCAAGAGCATAGGCGCCAAGTTCATGCTTCGTGGCATCCGCACCGTATCCGACTTTGAATACGAGTGCGCCATTTCGCAGATGAACCAACTTATGCAACCAGGTGTCGAGACGGTTTTCCTGCTCACAACACCCGAACTTACGCCGGTCAATTCCACGATCGTGCGCGACATCCTGAACTACGGCGGCGACGTTAGCCAATTTGTTCCAAAGGGCATGAATATCGACGGTGTGCTGAAAAAACGAAAAAAATGAGGATGAATAAAATAATTCGGGTATTGTCGTTGTTGTATCTGCCTTTTTTTGCCAATGCGCAGGCAACTGTCATTTTTGGCACAAATAAGACTTACGCTAACCAGAAGATTGACGTCTACACCTGCACTGACTACATTGCTGGCATCAATACGCTTGTTGGAAGTGCGGTGGCCGATGGCAACGGCGATTTCAGCATCAGCTTGGACTTGAAATGCACCTGTCGCG
>CALCFP010000452.1 GCA_937900725.1 uncultured Bacteroidota bacterium
CGCCGACAAGCGACGAAGAACGCACGGCAATGAGCCTCGGCACCACTCATTTCCTTATGGTGATAAACGCCTACGACGGCGATGCCCTGCTACCCGAAATACTTGAATATTCCACTCGCCTGCTGAAACAATATTCAGGCGCAACCGACATACACACGCAAATAGTCCGCCAATGAACGAAATTGCCGACAACGACAAATTTCTGACTTTTGCCAAATATTCTGAAGGCATCTACAAGGAAAAGGGAAGCCGATTTTTGGCTTTTGCATGGCCTGTAACTACTGAAGATGAAGTGAAAATGCACATCAAGGAACTGAAAAAGACCTATTTTGATGCACGACACCACGTTTATGCATTTCGTCTGGGGGCCGACCTTAAAACATTCCGCTGCAGCGACGACGGCGAGCCTGCAAACTCATCAGGACCGCCTGTTTTAGGGCAAATTCAATCTGCCAACCTCACAAACGTGCTTATTGTTGTTGTTCGATATTTTGGCGGTACAAAATTAGGCGTTCCCGGACTGATAAATGCATACCGCACCGCCGCCGCCGATGCCATTGCCAACAACAGCATAATTGAGCAATTCGAGCAGGAACGATTCACAATCCGTTTCGACTATGGCGCAATGAACGACGTGATGCGAGTGCTGAAAGATGAGAATCCGCAACAATCGAACCAACAGTTCGACAACTGCTGTTCAATCGACATCTCCGTACGCAAGAAGAACGGTGAACCGCTACGCGAAAAACTTCTGAATATAAACGGGCTGAGAATTGAATAAACCACAGGCACACAACATCGACAGACTTTTGAAAATACTGAAAACCATATTGATAACCGCATACGTCGCCATAATTGCCGTTATGGCATCGGCAACCGTCATAGGGAAAATATCGGCACACACGGCCACGAGCATATATGGCTCACTGTGGTTCGTTGCAATATGGACAATACTTGCCATTGCCGGCATGGCATACATATTCAGGCAAAGGCTATACAAACGTCCATTCAATTTCATCTTCCATATTGCCCTGGCCTGCACACTCGCAGGCGCACTCGTCACGCACATTTTCGGCGAACAAGGCACCATTTATGCCACGATTGGCGAAAAGACAAGCATCTACCTGACAAAAAACGAGATGCAACCGAAGAAACTGCCATTTGAAATTGAATTGAAAGAATTTTACATTGAAAACTACGAAGGCACACAATCGCCAATGGATTACGTCAGTTGCTTGAGTTTCGGCAGCGGAAGCGACACGACAATCCTCAATGTATCAATGAACAAGATAATCAAATATTGTGGTTACAGATTTTACCAATCTGGCTACGACCCTGATTTTGGCGGCACATACCTGTCCGTATCGCACGACCCTATCGGGATTGGCATTACATACGTCGGCTACGCATTGCTATTCATTTCAATGCTACTGATCCTCATCTCGCCAAGCGAGAGTTTCCGCCTGATGCTGAAGAAAATATCGCAATACAAATTCGCCATATTGCTTTTCGGATTGATATCAAGCGCATTGCAAGCGGAAGCTCAACCGCAAAAGAACTTTCCGCCAATAGTACAGCCTGAAATTGCGCAACGTTTTGGCGAACTGTATGTGTACAGCAACGGACGCATCTGCCCGATGCAGACACTGGCACGAAATTTTACAATAAAACTTTACGGAAAAGACACTTACAAACATCTTTCGGCCGAGCAAGTCTTTTTCGGCTGGATCATGAACCCCGAACAATGGGCAAACGAGCCAATGATAAAATTGAAAGGTTCGGTCAAGGAGATAGTCGGTAACGGCAGTAAATACGTGTCGTACAACGATTTTTTCGAGCATTCCGGCTACAAACTCGCCAATGCGGCCGAACAGATTTTTTATGGCAAAGAAATTCAAGGCGCCAAATCGATTCGTGAAGCCGACGAAAAAGCCAACATCATCAGAATGTTACTTAACGGGCAGTTTATCAACATGTTTCCTTACAAGCAAGACTGTCAAACCGTTTGGTACTGCCAAAACGACAAACTGCCGTCGGAAATGCCTGAAAACGAACAAACGTTTCACAGGAAATGCATCGACAATATTCGCGAACAATACACGGCAAACAACACAGCAGGAGTCTTTTCGGCTATCGACAATATAAAAAAACATCAGCAGGAAATTGTCAAAGATGAACTTCCGAGCACATTCAAACTACATACGGAACACATCTACAACAAGTTGACATACACAAAAATGTTGTCGATGTCGCTAACCTCAATAGGCATCGTAATATTTGTAATCAGCACATTGCTTTTGGCCAAACGGCGCCGACTGCCGCAATTCATCACTATCACACTTAATATCATACTTGCAATGGCATTGGCATATATGTTTTTTTCGATAGCGACAAGGGGCATAATTGGCGGGCATATCCCGCTTTCGAACGGATATGAGACAATGCAGTTCATGTCGGTATGCGCACTTGCGCTGACAATATGCTTCCAAAGGAGATTCCCGCTGATAATCCCATTCGGATTCATCATATCCGGATTGACAATAATGGTGTCGATGTTCAGCGAGACGAACCCTCAAATAACCCACTTGATGCCCGTTCTCACATCGCCACTTATGAGCATTCACGTCTGCATTCTGATGATAGCCTACACGCTTTTGGCATTTCTGATGCTAAACGGCATAACAGCGATTGTATTAAGCAGGAAACCAAGCAACAATGAACAAGTGGAATGGCTGTTCAACATAAGCAAGTTCATACTTTATCCTGCATTGTTCCTGCTTACGGCTGGCATTTTCATTGGTGCAATATGGGCCAATCAGTCGTGGGGACGCTATTGGGGGTGGGACCCGAAAGAAGTATGGGCACTGATTACAATGATGATTTACGCCATTCCGATGCACAAATCGCTGTTTCCACAATTGCAGAAACCGCAGAACGCGCACATTTACTTTACAATAGCGTTTTTATCAGTATTGATTACCTACTTTGGCGTAAATTTCCTGCTCGGCGGAATGCATAGTTACGCATAAATGGCGACAAAGGCAAAACGCTGACACTAACGCACATAGAAATTCAGCAACTCACGGTCGCCAATTTTGGCCACAAGGTTGTCACCAATCTGTACAGGACCTACGCCCATTGGTGTTCCCGTATAAATCAAATCACCTATTTTTAGTGTAAAAAATCTTGACACATAGGCAATTATTGCATCAAACGAGAACAGCATATCGCCACTATTGCCTTGCTGAACCACTTGTCCGTTCTTTTCAAGAGAGAAATCAATGTTTTTCAAATCGCCCAACTCCGACTTGTTGATAAACTGACCGATAGGTGCCGAACCGTCGAAGCCCTTGCTGATAGCCCACGGCAAGCCTGACGCTGATGCCGCATTCTGCAAGTCGCGTGCCGTAAAATCGATGCCTATTCCTATCTCATCGTAATAGCGATTGGCAAATTTTTCTGATATGTTTTTCCCCAACCTGTTTATCTTAATCACAAGTTCCACCTCGTGATGCACGTTGTTGGAAAAATCAGGATAGAAAAACGGCTGATTGCGCTGAATCAAGGCTGTTTCAGGCATCAAGAAAATAACCGGCTCCGACGGAATGTCATTTCCCAACTCTTTTGCGTGATTGACATAATTCCGTCCAACTGCAAGAATTTTCATATCGATTCAAATATTAAAAGCCGACTATTTTTTACCTAACTTTATCTGTGTCAACACTTTTTTGGTATAAAGCGGGAAATCGGCACCCAAAATCCAACCATAGTAGCCTGGGTCCTTTTGGAACACATCGGCAACGCTTTGTCCTTTGTATTTGCCAAAATTGAACGTCACCTCATCCTTGTCGTTATATACTAACTGGCCTGCGAAATCGGCATTGCGGTTATGCGACGAGAATTCGGAAAGTGCATCAATGTCGTTCACAATTGGCTGGACAATCTTGCCGTTTGCCTCCTCATAATCAACACCTTGATAATGATCCAACTGAGCGCAAAGCACGTCATAAGTGGCACGTGTATCGGCAGCGGCTCCGTGAGCCCCCTCAAGTTCCTTATGGCAATAGAACTTGTATGCGGCGCTCAATGTGCGTTTCTCCATTTTATGGAAAATAACCTGAACATCAATGAATTTGCATCGTGTAAAGTCGAAATCGACACCTGCACGCTCGAATTCTTCGGCCAATAGCGGAATATCGAACTTATTGCTATTGAAACCACCCAAATCACATCCTGAAATTATCTGCGCAAACTGCGATGCGAACTGCCTGAATGTCGGCTTATCCTTTACGTCATCATCAGTTATGTGGTGGACGGCTGTTGCCTCAGCAGGGATTGGCATCTCCGGATTGATTCGATAAGCCTTCTGTTCCTCCTTTCCGTCAGGATAGACCTTCAGGTATGAAATTTCGACTATTCTGTCCTTTACAATATTGACTCCTGTTGTCTCAAGGTCAAAAAATACAATGGGGCGTTTAAGCGATAGGTTCATATATAACAATTATAAAAGTATCGGGCATTTAAGCCCGACACATTGAACATTTTCTATAATGATGCTAAAACATCTTTTACCTTTTGCGCGATTACGCGACTTTCAGCCTTGCCACTCAACTGTTTATTGGCTGTTCCCATAACCTTACCCATATCTTGTGGGCCTTTTGCACCTACAGCCTCAACAATCTTGCGCACTGCCGCCTCTATTTCGGCTTCGCTCATTTGCGCTGGAAGATATTGCGATATTACCTCTGCCTGAAACAACTCGCTATCGGCCAACTCGTTACGACCGCCGCTCTTATACAGTTCTGCCGATTCCTTACGCTGTTTGACAAGTTTCTGGATCACTTTCAGTTCTGCATCTTCGCTCAATGTTTCTGAAGCGCCTTTTTCAGTTTTTGCCAACAGGAATGCGGCTTTTATTGCGCGCAAGGCTTCAAGTTTTTCCTTTTCTTTAGCCAACATTGCTGCTTTTATGTCGTTTTCGACTTTTTCGTATAGACTCATAGTTATATAGATTTTAATAATTCGTAAAAATGATAAAAAATTCGGTCAAAATCAATTGACAAACACTCATTAACTTCTTTTTGCAACCAACGGCATACGCCAATCGGAACCGAACGCTTTGGTAGTGACCCGAAGAATTGGCGGGCACTGGAACCTCTTGTAATCGTTTCTGTTAAGCATCGACACGGCCTTGTTCACGACCGATTCGTCGAATCCTTCTGCAACTATCTGCTCCACGCTCATACCATGCTCCATATATTTTGACAGGACGACATCGAGAATGCTGTAGTCGGGCAACGAATCGGTGTCCTTCTGGTCAGGGCGAAGTTCGGCTGAAGGTGCCTTTGTTATTGAATTTTCAGGAATTATCTCGCCGTTGCGGTTTATGTAACGGGCAAGTTTGTAAACGTCAGTCTTGTAAACATCGCCCAGAACCGACAGACCGCCACAAAGGTCGCCATACAGTGTGCCGTAGCCAACCGAAGCCTCGCTTTTGTTTGACGTGTTGAGCAACATATTGCCGAATTTGTTCGACAATGCCATCATAAGCGTGCCACGAGTGCGCGCCTGCAAATTCTCTTCGGTGACATTTGGCTGTGTTCCTGCAAAAATGTCGGAAAGGGCAGTGCCAAACGCATCGACTATAGGCTGAATTGCTATAGTATCGTACTGTATATGAAGATTTTCAGCAAGAGCAACCGCATCGTTCACTGAATGGTCCGACGAGTATTTTGAAGGCATCAGCAAAACGCGGACATTCTCGCTACCCAACGCCTCGACGGCCAATGCCGCAACTACTGCGGAATCAATGCCTCCGCTCAATCCGAGTGTTGCGGAACGGAATCCCATCTTGCCAAAATAGTCACGCAATCCCAAGATTAGCGCATCGTGAATCTGTGCAACGTAATCGTCGTCAGCAGGCTGAAGTGGCAGACAATGGCCCGCGCAAACATCATCGGTATCGACAATGGCGAAATCTTCGGCAAAAGAAGCCAAACGTCTTACAGCATTGCCTTCGGCATCCACAACGCAACTTGCGCCATCGTAAATCAGTTCGGCATTGGCACCAACCTGATTTAGCAAAATAGTTGGCACATTGAACTGCAAGGCGCACGCTGACGCCATCATCTCGTTGGTAATCTCCCTGTTATGGGCAAACGGAACGGCCGTAATGTCAATTATTGCTGATGGTTTGCGAGGCACTGATGAGCGTTTGATTAAAGTCGAAGGTGCGAAGCATTGTAAAGAGGCGCGCGTGGCTTCGGCGATTGCAGAAGCTGATGTGTTGATTTCAATGACTCATACGAAAGGTCATCAGGTTGCGGGTTACGGCGGAACGCTTAAAAATATTGGTATGGGTTGTGGTTCGCGTCAAGGCAAGATGGAAATGCATAGCTCTGATACTCCGATGATTTTAAAGAAGCGATGCATTGGTTGCGGTAATTGTG
>CALCFP010000453.1 GCA_937900725.1 uncultured Bacteroidota bacterium
CTGATGACATTCTTCGGGCACGGTTCGTCGGGGGGCGGTTTCGACCAGGATATCGATGTGCCGTCGTACTACGATAACGAAGGCCGATATCCGCTGATTCTGTCAAATTCGTGCTACACCGGCAACGTATTTTCCGTGTGGCAGTCGTCGGTGAGCGAGGAGTGGGTGCTTGCTCCGCATGGAGGCGCCATTGGCTTGATGGCCATGGTCAACGAGGGTGTCCCCTCTTATTTGGACAAGTTCTCGTCCAATTTCTACCGACAGTTGGCAAGCGGTTCGTACGGCGAGCCTATAGGCAAGTCGATGCGCGTGGCCCAGCAGATGATCTCGGAAACTTCAAACAGGTTGACCATAGGCACATTGCAACAAATGACGCTCCATGGCGATCCGTGCATCGTCTTAAATAGTCCCGCATTGCCCGATTTGCGGATTGATGCGGGCGACGTGTGGTTTTCTCCCTCGATTTTGACTACCGAGGTCGATTCGTTTTCAGTGAATGTGGCAGTGCGGAATGTAGGCAAGTCGATAACCGGCGAGTTCGACATCGAGTTGAGGCGCACAATGGCCGACGGAACCGTGAACGTGAGTGTCCAGACCTTGAATGGGCTGAAATGCCGTGATACGGTCGTTTTCCGCATGGCTATCGACCGACTGTCGGGCTCGGGGCACAATGTATTTGACATCGAACTTGATGCAATGGGCCGGGTTGAGGAGTTGAGAGAGGACAACAACAGCCTTAGTTACGATGCGTATGTAATGTCTTCCGACTTGAACACCGTGTTCCCATATCGTTATGGGCTGAATCCACAAGTGCCTTCTTCACTGCGGGCATCAACATTCGACGCTTTGCTTGATGGTCAGCGGAGTGAATTCCAGATAGATACGACAGAGAGGTTCGACAGCCCGTCGCTGTTTTCGGAAAATGTGACCCATGCCGGCGGAATTGTCGATTGGCAACCTGAATTCGGCATGGCCGAAGACGTGACATATTTCTGGCGTGCAAAAAACGAATCGTCGGCTGATTATGGCGAGCCGGGCTCGTTTATAGTACGCAACGGAATGACAGGCTGGGAGCAGTCGCATTTTGAGCAGATTGACGATGACGAGTTCTCCTTCATCAGTGCCGACGGGTCTGACCGTTCGTTTGTCTTTACCGAGGCGTCGCGGACAATAAGGTGCCACAATATAGGCTCGCCAAACTCGGGCAATTTCATGCGTCTGGGCTATACGCTCGATGGCTACAGCGCCTATTCGTCGTGTGGGGCGGTGAATGCATTGTTGCTCGTTGTGGTCGATTCGTTCGATTTGGTTCCGTGGCAGTCCGACAGGGGAAACTATGGACAGTCCAATTACCCGAACTGCTCGTCAAGGCCGTTTGAGCATTACTTCATCTTTTACCTGTCCAATTTGGACGAGAGCCTTTCCGCCTTGGAAAACATGATAGAGACGTATGTCCCGAAAGGCGACTATTTCATGGTATATTCGTTTATGTCCGGACGTTTCCAGCAATGGCCCGAATCGGCATATATGGCATTTGAGCGTTGGGGCTCGACCGAGATACGCAATGTCAACAGTTCGGTGCCGTACATATTTTTTGCGCATAAGGGCTATCCTGACGAAACGGAGGAGGTAGTCGGAACGTCGGCGACGGACCAGATTGATTTCCGCAAGACATTGACTGACAACTACAACCACGGAACCATAACCAGTCCGGCAATCGGCCCTGCATCCGAATGGGCAGGCCTTGAGTGGAGTGCCGAGTCGGAAGATGCAAGCGACGAGGCTTATGTTGATGTGCTTGGCATCGGTCAAAACGGCAAGGAGACAATGCTTTTTGAGCAGGTGTCGTCAACCGTTGTCGATTTGTCCGAAGTCGATGCTGAAAGGTATAATTATCTGAAATTGAGATTTTTCACTCGCGATGACGCACGCCGTACGCCGTCGCAACTGAAGATGTGGCGTGTGCTCTACTCGCCTTATACCGATTTGGCAATAAGCCTTCAGCATGGCTGGGCATTCAGTTCCGATACATTGGCCGAAGGCCAGCAGGGCATGGCGGTCTTGGCGTATGAAAATGTCGGGATGCAACGTTCTGATAGCGTTCTGACCCATTACTGGATACAGACTGCGACGAACCGAATGGCGGAGGTTGGCTATCATCGGCTCAAGCCTTTGATGCCTGGCGAGTACGTGCTCGATACAGTCTTTTTCTCAACCGTCGGGCTCGAGTCAGAAAATGTATTCCATGCCGAATTGAATCCAATGGCTGAAGGCGGGCAATATTTCGACCAGATTGAGCAGACGCATTTCAACAATTATTTGCAGAAGCCATTCTGCGTGGTTGGCGATAACCGCAATCCATTGATGGATGTCACATTCGACGGCCGTCACATCCGCGATGGCGAAATGGTTTCGTCGCGACCGGTTATAGTGATAGGCTTGACTGATGAAAACCCGTACTTTGCGCTTGCCGACACCAGCCTGGTGTCAGTCTATATCACATCGGTCGAATCGGGCGAGGAACGCAAAATCAGTCTTGTGGCAAATCCCGACGTGACGTTTGAGCCCGGCACCATTGACGACAATTCTGCAAAAGTCGTACTGAATATGCCGTTTGCCGACGGAACCTACCGGTTGCGAGTCCGTTCGCACGACTGTTCAGGCAACGAGTCCGGCACCGACGACTATCAGATTACATTCAAGGTTGTCACGCAGAGCGCGATATCCGATGTGTATGCTTTCCCAAATCCATTCAGTAGCAGTGTCAGGTTCGGCTTTGAACTGACTGGCAGTGAATTGCCTGACGAGTTCAGGATAGACATCTTCAACTCGGTTGGAACGATAGTCAGGACCATAGACATCAGCGATTTGAGCGACATCCATATAGGTCACAATCTGTCGGCATACTCGTGGAACGGCACAAATTCGAATGGCGCGCTTTTGCCGTCGGGCGTTTACTTCTACAAAGTCACAGCCACGTTGAAAGGTCAGGCAATGCCAAAGTGCCCGTCTGCCATCAATGCCAATCTGGTTAACGGTGTCGGCCGAATCATCATTGTCCGTTAATGAAGATTGAATGTCAAGTGGTGCCCTGTAATTCGCCTGTAGCGATTTTGAAGAATATGTAGCGATTTGAAAAAGAGATAGTTGTCAGAAAGAATCTCCCGATGCTAATCTGGACTAAATCCAAAATAAGAAATCCCAAATCCTAAATGAATTAGTTCTCCGGTGCCAGCGGGAACGACACAAAGAACGAAGTGCCTTTGCCAGGTTTTGAGTAGAACCATATAGCGCCATTCGCATCTTCAACAATATTCTTCACAATGGCCAGCCCAAGTCCGGTACCGCTAGTCTTTGTCGTGAAGTTAGGCTGGAACAGTTTCGCTTCTGTTTCTGGCGATATTCCGGAGCCGTTGTCCTGAATCTCGACCACGGCACGGCCCTTGAAGCATCGTAGCGAAATGTCGATTCTGCCGTTGCGCTTCTTTGGTATGGCTTGTATGGCGTTCTTTATCAGGTTGTTGAATACCTGGAGCATGCGCTCGTTGTCGGCAACGATTTTCACAATTCTTCCAGCAGGTGCTGTAAATATGATTTTTGTCGCAGTGGTTTCGCTGAACAGTTCAACGCTTTGCGAAATGCGTTCGTTAAGGTTGACCAATTCAGTGCGACCTTCGGGCATTCGGGCGAATTGCGAGAATTCCGACGCAATTGACGACAGGCTGTCGATTTGCTCTATTAGAGTCCGCGATGTGTTGGCAAAACGTTCGTTGAAGTCGGGGTCGCCGTTGCGTTGCGAGCGTTCGAGCAGTTGCACGCTCAACTTCATTGGCGTGAGCGGGTTCTTGATTTCGTGTGCCACCTGACGGGCCATTTCGCGCCAGGCGCTCTCACGTTCCGATTTGGCAAGCCTTGTTGCGCTGATGCTCAATTGTTCAAGCATCAGGTTGTACTCGTTTACAAGTTCGGCAATCTCATCGTCGCCAGCATATTCAACACGTTGGTTGCTCTTCCCAAGGTCGATGTTGCGTATTCGCTGTTGAACGGCCACAATAGGCTTTGTTATTCGGTTCGAAAGGAATATGGCTATGAGCACGCTCAATACCACCAGCACCACGTATATGTTGATAACCGTCACAGACACGCCTGCAAGTTCCTGACGCAACGATGTCTGCTTTATGAAGTATGGCAGATTGATGTATGCCAGCAATTTGTTCCTTGAATTTATGAATGGCACGTAGGCCGAGTAGTAGTCGAGTTCGCCTATGTTTTCCTTCTGCACAATCCTCGATTTCTTGTTCATCTCAAGTTCGCGGAAAGCCGTTGCGTTCATCTTTTCGCTCGTCAGTTTGCGTGAATATACCTCGCGTCTTGATGTGGCAAGCAGGTTGCCCGCCTGGTCGTAAAGGTTGATGTCGGTGAGAAACGTGTTAGAGAACGATGTCAGTAGGTTGTTTAGTTCCGATGCTGGTATTTTCTTTATGTCGGTGGTCCCGGAATATTTCTGTTCCATTTCCATAAGCACCGATTGCAGTTTGCTCGTCATTATGTCGTTTTGCGACCGCTGATAGTGGTTTATTGTGTAGTAGACAACACCGCCAGCCACTGACACTGAAGACAATAGCAGGATTACCAAAATTGAAGAAAGCACCTTGTTCTTGATTGTGAACCTGATGTCGAACATTTTGGTGTATGAGTTGCCGAGAGTCAGCAACAGACTTATAATCAACACAAAGAATACAAGCGTGTAGGTGAATGAGATAAGAATGTTGAACGTGTTCACCACAGGCGTGCTCACAATTATGCAGTTCTCTGAATCGCTGTTGTACATTACGTGGTTGTAGCGTTCGTAGCGGAAGTGGCTGAATTCGTCATCGTGAGTGCCGTATATCTGGCTTTCAAATGCGTATGGATAAGGCCCGGAGTGCGATGCCAGACGTCCGTTTTGGTATTTTGCGTAACTGATGTTCTGTTTGTATTTGTCGGTTTGCAGAGGCTTGTCGAGCAGTAGTTCAGGGTAGCCGAGCACCTCGTAGTTGGTCTTTGGCGACAGCCCGAAATACAGAGTCGTGTAGTCGCCTTGTATCAGTTGCACGTGTACCCGCATAAAGTACGTTGTTTCAGATGTGGCGTCCTTTATTTGGTAAAGTCCTTGAACTTTGGTCTGCGTGCCGTATCTGCGTTGGTATCTCGCATAAAACTGCTGGCAGTTTTGTGCGCTTTGGTCGGCGCCCGAAATCTCGTCGTGTTGGTTGCAGACGTTGATGTCAAAGTTGTATCGGTTTAGGTATCCTGTAAAGTATTGGTTTTGAAGATATCGGCATAGATAATCATAGTCATAGTCGGGGTCGGACAGCAATACTGACAGTTGCTTGTCGGTCTTCATGCTATTCATTGCATCGGCAAGCAGAATCTCTGTGGCAGGGTCCTGCACCTGCGAAAGGCTGATGCACATAACCTCACATTCCTCGTTCTGTCGTTTTTGGCTTTCTATGCGTATGTAGTTGGTCACATAGCCGGCAAATATGCCGATGGTTATGGCGATGGTGGCAAAGTTGACACGCTTTATGCTTCGGATGTAGAACCACAACATGCCGATTATGGTGAATGAAAGGCACGTAAGCAGGCGCGTCTCCGACTTGTCGGCCCGAATAAACATCACTGATGCCACTATTGTTATCGGCAAGAAGAACAGCATCGCCTTCCAGAACTTGAAAGTCTTCAGCAGTTGGATTGATGCCTTGTCGAGTAAAAACAGGAATCCTACAAAACACAATACAATGATTATGTAATTAACTGTGCTGTACAGGTTTATATTTGTAATGTCGTATATTTCGAACGGAAAGTTGGAATCGCGTACCAGAATTTTCAGCGTATATGAAAGAAATGTGTAACTGCCAATCAGCACGCAAATCCACAGCGATGATATGACAATCCGCCTAAATGCCGAAAAAGTGTCGAGCCTTTGCAGGTGCACCTTGAAAAAGTACACAAAGAGCAGATACGTCATAACAACCACGCTTATGAGAAGGTCGCCAATGGTTGGAAACACCAACGATGACGCAAAATGCTGTGGCGTGAAAATCGACAGTTGTTCATAATACTCTTTCGGAAGAAAAACCTGGAATGCCACCCTGATGCCAATTGCCAGAAAGACAAGTACGAAGAATTTGCGGTTGCTCAACCTGTTCTTCTTGATGCCTTGTTGCGCGTAAAGTAGCAAAAGCATAATGGACAACAGCAGGAACGGAAAGGCCACCTTGTGCTTTGTGTCGGAATTGTCGTAATCCTCAAGGTCGAAGGTGAACAAATAGTTGCCCTCGTTGTTGTACACCGCATTTGACGAATGCGGGTCATCGGTGGTTATCCTCAAGTTGCTCTGTATGTCAAACGACGGGTGGACAATATTGTGCAGAAAATCGTTTTCGTATGGATAATCGTACTTGACAACAATGGCGCTCACCACCGTTTTCTTGTTGCTTGACTTGTAGTGAGTGACCACGTAGGCGTTTCCAGTATTTACAAATGCGTCTTTGTACCAGTTGTTTCCTTCGGGAATTGCAATGGAGTTGTTGGTCCAGTAAACCAGGTTCCTGCCTGAATATACATATAATATAATGCCGTATCGGTCAAAAAGCCTGTCGGCCTTGAAACTCTCGCTGTTGGCAAAATCATCAACATTGTCACGTTCGGCGTATTTAATCAGAGTGTCGGTCAGTTGTTCGGCAATCAGTTCCTTCTCTTGAAGATTCGTCACAAAATCCTGACGTTCAGGCTCAATGATTTTCGATTTGCGGTTTGGGTTCAATACAGACAGCCCAATCGCAAAGCAGATGATTGTCAGAATCAGTAACCGATGACGTGCTAAAAATTTCAATGTATGGTTTATTTTGATGCCGTTAGTAAAAGTAGAAAAAAGTCAATTAATATTAAGGTTGAAGGTTTAAGGTTTAAGGTTGAAACGCTTTGCTGTTGAAAGTTTAATGATTAGTGCCCGGTAAGGTCGAGAGGTTTAGAAGTTGAGAAGTTCATTGTTCATTGTTAATTGTGAATTGAAAAATCCTAAATTCTACATCCTAAATCCTAAATGTCAAACGTGGTGGTACGGCTCGCCCTTCAATATAGTGTGGCAACGATACAATTGTTCCATAAACAATAATCGGACCAATTGATGTGGAAAGGTCAATTTTGACAATGAAATTTTAGCACTGGCCTTCTTGTAAACATCATCGGAAAAGCCGTACGGCCCGCCAATCACAAATACCAGGCGCTTGTGCCCTTGTGAAAAGATGCCACTCATCCATTCCGCCATTCCCACTGACGTGTATTCCTTGCCATTCTCGTCAAGAAGCACTATGTAGTCGCCAGTCTCGAACTGCTTAAGAATCATTTCCCCCTCCTTGACTTTTTGCACCGTCTCGCTCAAATTCTTAGAGTTCTTGATATCGGGCAGAATTACAAAATCAAAAGGCGTGTACCTTACAATCCGCTGCAAATACTTGTTGATTCCAAAATTCAGGTAATCCTCGTCGGTCTTCCCAACCGCATACAGAACAGTTTTCATAAAGTTTAAGGTTGAAAGTTGAAATGATGAACGTTGAATCGTTTAATGATTAAAGTCAAAATATATCATCTCTATTAAATTGTTCATTGTTAATTATTAATTGTTAATTGAAAAAACGCACATCCTAAATCCTACATCCTAAATCCTACATCCTAAATCCTACATCCTAAATCCTAAAAGTTATATCTTTGCGCGGTCAAAAATAGAAAATTGGTAGATGTTCCCGTTCAAAAAAAATATGCCATTGGCATTGATCTCCGCATTTTTGTTGATATTTTCCTTGAGGGTTGATGCACAAGATGTTGCGGCCGATACGGCAATGTTGCCCATAATAGCCTCCATACAGGCAGGAGACGCCGATTCTTTGGCAATGTTCTTCAATCAGAGGGTGGAACTTTCAATACCCGGATTCACGGCCATCAGCAGCCGGAATCAGGCAAAAATGATGCTTTATACATTCTTCAAAAACAACAAGCCTACCGATTTCTCTATTATAAGCCAGAACCAAAGCAACAGCGGGCTCTTCATTGTAGGCACAATGTCGTGCGATGACAAGTGGTTCAGAGTAAGCTATCTGGCTAAGGACTACAATTCACAACAGCGTATTTACCAATTTTCCATTGAATAATATGAACAATCAAGAGTACATTAAGAACTTCATAGCACAGGCTATCAAGGAAGATGTCGGCGACGGCGACCATACATCATTGAGTTGCATCCCGGCCGACCAAGTGGGCAAGGCTCAACTATTAGTTAAGCAAGACGGTATTTTGGCAGGCGTCGAAGTGGCAAAAATGGTTTTCAGCACGTTCGACAGTAACCTTAAGGTTACAACATTCATCAACGATGGCACGCCAGTGAAGAAAGGCGATGTGGCATTCATTGTCGAAGGCAGCGAACTGTCCATCCTCCAAACCGAGCGTCTTGTGCTCAACTTCATGCAGCGCATGAGCGGCATAGCAACGCAGACAAGCCATTACGTTAAACTTGTCGAAGGCACAGGCACCACCATTCTTGACACCCGCAAGACAACACCTGGAATGCGCGTTTTTGAAAAAATGGCTGTAGTGATGGGTGGCGGACGCAATCACCGCATCGGCCTTTACGACATGATTCTCATCAAGGACAATCATATCGATTTTGCTGGCGGCGTACCGCAAGCCATAAAACGCGCAAAGGAATATCTGAAGGCGAATGGCAAAAAACTCAAGATTGAAGTCGAGGCACGTTCGTTCGACGAGATTCGCCAGATTATGGAAATTGGCGGTATCGACCGAATCATGATTGACAACTTCTCAATCTCTGATACAAAGAAGGCTGTCGAGATGATTGACGGCAAATATGAGACAGAGGCCTCCGGTGGTATAACTGATGCCAACCTGCGCGATTACGCTTCTACAGGAGTCGATTTCATCTCTGTAGGTGCATTGACTCACCAAATCCGCAGCCTGGATTTGAGCCTCAAGGCCATAAAGTAGCGTGCCGGCAGATTGACGCCGTGAATAAGCAAATCATTAATGGGGAGTTCTATAAATGGCCTTGTAGTGATTTTGAAGATTTTGTCAGACCGATTTCGTAGAGACGTGGCGTTGCCGCGTCTCGAACTGCGAAACGAACCGAGCAAGATGGCGACAAAGATTCAAATGCACCCAAAGGGTTGAAGAATGATCCATATTAAAAAAATAAAATCGGGGAATTTATTGAAGTCCCCTAAACAATGAATATTAGGATAATAGTCGAAAAATGGAGCGTCCGGTTCGCCCGTATTGCTGAATGGCTGAAACATGAGACTTTGCCAGGATTCGGCAAAATGTCGTTGTTCGATGTGGGCCGATTCTTTGTCAAAGGCTTGGCAAACGGCACTATGGGCATTCGCGCGTCGGCCATCGCATTCAACTTCTTTTTGGCAATGTTCCCGGCGCTGATATTCCTGTTCACCCTGATACCGTACATTCCAATCCCCGACTTTCAGACAGAATTGGTGCAATTGCTTGAACAGTTGATACCATCGCAGACATTCAATATCGTCAGGGATACAATCGATGATATTGCTAAGAACCCGCGAGGAGGATTGCTTTCCGTTGGCTGCGTCACAACCATAGTACTTGTGTCGAATGGCATCACGGCTGTAATCAAGGCATTCAACTCTTCTATCAACACTTACGAGAACCGTAC
Source organism: uncultured Bacteroidota bacterium (assembly GCA_937900725.1). Lineage (GTDB taxonomy): Bacteria > Bacteroidota > Bacteroidia > Bacteroidales > SZUA-534 > RUG13583. Next base: position 9,740 of record CALCFP010000453.1, read on the forward strand.
GTTCATAAATCTGCGGGTTTCATCGTTGGTTACGATGGCGCTGATAACCATTCTGCTTTCATCGGCCATCGCCTTGCTCATCTTCGGACGTTCGCTGCTGGGTTTCCTCATCAGCAGGAATGTCATTTATGGATTTGCTTCCAAAATGTTGTTCTACATGATCCGATGGGTGATTATCCTGACATTGTGCCTTGTCAGCGTGTCGGTAATTTACTATTTTGCCCCAGCCAGACATACCAAAATGGGTTTCATCTCGCCGGGGGCGGTGTTAGCAACAACATTGCTCTTGCTCACATCGGCTGGATTTGGCTATTACTTGTCAAATTTCAACAGCTACAATGCACTGTACGGGTCCATCGGAACCCTAATTGCCATCCTTGTCTGGCTTAACCTTAACGCATACATATTGCTGTTGGGCTTTGAACTGAATTTGAGCATACGAGTGGCCCAAAAAAACAAAATTTGAGGAAACCCGACTAATCACTATCTTTGTAGAATTCTGTATTGAAATTTTTATCAAAAATGAAATTGACGAAACTATCTATTGTTGTGGCATTGACAATGTTGACGCTGTTCGCATCGGCACAAATTACTGAAATAGGCTTGGCTTCATTCTATGCCGACAAGTTCGACGGAAAGACTACCGCAAGTGGCGAGATATTCAAGCAAAACAAGATGACAGCCGCTCACCGCACATTGCCGTTCGGAACTGTAGTCAAGGTCACCAATCTCGACAACAACCTGTCGGTGGAGGTCACCATAAACGACCGTGGTCCGTTCGTTGAAAAACGCATCATCGACTTGTCGAAAGCCGCTGCTGAGAAACTGAATTATGTCAACAACGGCACGGCAAGCGTAAGGGTTGAGGTCGTGAGCCTGCCTGAAAATGCATCTGCGCAAACCACTGAAGCGTATAAGAACACTTCTTCGGCACCTGCCTGGCCTGGCAGCAAGAAAAACGCACCAGAAACCGAACAGCAGCAGCCTTCATCAAGTGAGGAATCACAGACACGTGTGACTGAAGTGTCGGCGCCAGCCAACGAATATTTCAAGATCGAGTCAACACGCATTTCGCCCAAAGGCTTTGGCGTGCAGCTTGCCAGCTATCAGGAAGCCGCAAATCTTGTAAAGCGTTGTGCCGAAATAAAGGAAAAAGTGGGGAAGGATATCATGATTCAGATAGGCGACAAGAATGGAGTCAAGGTTTATCGAATCATAGCCGGCCCATTCGAGACTCGCGAAAAGGCAGAGCATTTCAACAGCAAGTTGGACGAATTCAGCGGCAGCTTCATTGTGACACTTGACTAATATACCGTTTATGAACATAGCCATCTACAGCCAATTGCTGGGCTCGCAACATCAGCCGTTGCTAAAGGTGCTCTTTGAAGCGCTTGCGCGTCATCAGGCAAGCATTTGGCTGCATCCACTGTTCGCTCCGGTGTTCAAGTTGTGGCAACAAGACAGCGGATTGGCTTTCTCAAACGTCAGCAGTTCGCCGCAAATTCCTGAAAAACTTGATTTCTTTGATGAGCTTCCTGAATATGAAACAGAGATATATGTTCATAAAAAATCTAAAACAGAAACAGAAAAACGTGCTGCTTTACAATTATATCAAGATAAAAAAATTATTGATAATTTTAGCATCATTATT
>CALCFP010000454.1 GCA_937900725.1 uncultured Bacteroidota bacterium
GCGGCTTCGTAGGCTGCGTCAAGCAGGCGGTGTGTAGGCAGAATCAAGTGGGCCTTCTTTGATATGTATAGACGTTTTGTGAGGTCGTGGCCAGATTGTGCAAGCGATTCGGCTTCGGCCTTGAACAATGCAGGGTCAAGTACGACGCCGTTGCCAATGATGTTCACTTTGTCGCCCTGGAAGATTCCTGATGGTATTGAGCGCAATACATATTTCTCTCCATTGAATTCCAATGTGTGTCCTGCGTTTGGACCGCCTTGAAAACGGGTTACAACGTCATATTTTGGGGTTAGGACGTCAACAACTTTTCCTTTTCCTTCGTCGCCCCATTGCAAACCTAACAATACGTCAACTTTCATTTTGTATTTGTTTTTTTTTATGGCATATCTAGATGCCGATTCCTTAATTAATGTTGTCTATGGGCAAAATGCACCCACGCAAAAAGCGCCCGAAGGTAATAAATATTTGTATGACTAAAGCCGATGTGGTCAAATTTATGCTGTTGCGTGTCTCATTTTTGATGTTTTGGGGTTTCTGCCCGATGCTTTTCCGTCTGTTTTTGAATGGATGATGTGATGAGATAATGTTGAATGTGCTGATAATCGGTGTTTTATGTATTTTATTATTTTTTTTGTTTTTGCGCTTGCAAAAAACAAAATGGGTTGTACCTTTGCAACGCTTTTCGGAAACGAGAAGTTGATTGAATCAGTAGCTCAGCAGGTAGAGCACATCCCTTTTAAGGATGGGGTCCCGGGTTCGAGCCCCGGCTGGTTCACAGTCCCGAAGTCAACCCTTCGGGATTTTTTTTTGCCAATTAGTCAAGTTTCTGGTAAGCCGTCAGTTGGCTGGCTGGCAAACCAAAAAGCGGTTCCGATTGTCGGAACCGCTTTTTGGTTTGTGTAGTCAGTATAGTATTCCTATCCTTGATTTTCCTGAGCCACAAGCATGTCGGCATTGTGGCGCTTGCGCAATACGGGCTTTTCAATCTTGCCTGTCGCATTGCGTGGAATCACCTCAAAGAATATCTCTTTAGGTCGTTTGTAGCGTGCCATTGCCATGCAGAACTCGTCAATCTCCTCGCGTGTGCAGCTGACTCCGTCCTTGAGTTCGATGATTGCAGCCGTCTTTTCGCCCAAGCGCTTGTCGGGCAAGCCGATGACTGCCACGTCCTTTATCTTGTCGTTTGTGCGTAGGAAATCTTCAATTTGGACAGGGTAGATGTTTTCGCCACCGCTCACTATCACGTCTTTCTTGCGGTCAACCAGGAAGATGAATCCGTCAGGGTCCTGCATTGCCATGTCGCCGGTGTAGAGCCAGCCGTCTTTCAAGGTTTCGGCGGTTGCTTCAGGGTTGTTGTAGTAGCAAGTCATAACGCCTGGGCCTTTTACGCACAATTCGCCAACTTCGCCTTGATTTACAACGTTGTTGTTCTCATCGACAATCTTGCATTCCCAGCGGTAGCCAGGTACGCCGATGGCTCCAACCTTGTGCGTGTTTTCCATGCCGAGGTGTACACAGCCTGGGCCCGTCGATTCTGATAGACCGTAGTTTGTATTGATGATTAGGGAAGTATTTCTTCCAGCGTTTGATAAGCGATGGTGGCACTGGTTGTGCGCCAATGTGCATCAGGCGCCATTGCGACAGGTGGAAATCTTCTATTTTGAGTGTGCCTGCATCAAGGCAGTCCAGAATGTCTTGTGCCCAAGGAACAAGCAGCCATACGATAGTGCAGCGTTCGCTTGATACGGCCGACAATATGGTTTCAGGTTTTGCGCCTTTCAGGAGTACGGCCTTGCTGCCTGCCACAAGTGAGCCCATCCAGTGAAATTTTGCGCCTGTATGGTAGAGTGGAGGGATGCAAAGGAAATTGTCGTCACGGCTTGTGGCGTGGTGCTTTTGCTCCATCTCGGCGGCTTGAGTCAGGCTAAGGTGCTTGTGCAGGATTGCTTTAGGAAATCCAGTGGTACCTGACGAGAAGTAGATTGCGCCGAAATCTTCGTCGGTGATGTTGATGTCGGGCGATGTGCTTGGGCAGTCGGCCACAAGTTCGCGGTAACTTTCGGCAAAGTTGGGGCAGTTGTCGCCTACATATATAAGCATTCGTCCCTTGCTCAGCCGTTCGGCGTTTTGTTCCAAACGGCCGATGAATTCGATTCCGAATACCAGCACGTCCACTTCGGCCAACTCAACGCAATACAATATCTCGCTTGCGTCGTAGCGGAAATTGAACGGAACGGCAATTGCCCCGGTTTTCAGGATGCCGAAATATATTGGCAACCATTCGAGGCAGTTGTACATAAGTATTGCAACCTTGTCGCCTTTCTTCACGCCACGGCCGATAAGCATATTCGCAAAGCGGTTGGCTTTCTCGTCAAAGACGCTCCAAGTTATTTCTCGGCGGTATGGTGCAAATTTATTGGATTCGATAAGGTCATATTCTTTCCACGTCAGACGGCGTTTATCTTTCTCTTCAGGATTCAGTTCCACCAAAGCCACCTCGTTCGGGTAAAGTTTGGCGTTCCTCTCCAAATAATCAATTACAGGCATTATTATATGGTTTTTGTGTTTTTCGAGTCACAAATATAAGGTCTATTCTATAAAAACATTGTTTTTGCTTTTTTATTTATGAAATAATGTCCCAATTCTTTTGGACTAAAGAATTTTTATCTTTATGTTGATGTTCTAAAATATTGGTAATTATATATTTGTGCGGTTGATGAATGGTCATTTCATCTTTTTTTGAAAAAAATACGGTGGCCACGATTAACTTTTTGTCCGCTTTTGCTACCTATGTGTGGAAACGAAAAAAATGGAACTACAGAGATTTGAAAATATATCGAATACGGTAAGGCCGAAGTTGCTGATGATTGCAAGGCGTTTCGCCGATTCGTCGGGAATGTCGGACGAAACCGAGGATATTGTGCAGGAGTCGTTGGTGACATTTTGGCAATTGTCGGAAGAAGGATACCCGATTAGGGATGCGGAGGCTCTCTTGGTGAAAATCA
>CALCFP010000455.1 GCA_937900725.1 uncultured Bacteroidota bacterium
GCAACAGCCACTATTGAGAGCAGGGCAATGCCTATTGGCTTGTCAAGAAAGACTGCTGTGGAAGGTGCTGATGCAAAGCCACATAACAATCCAAATAAAATTGATATTGAAAGGATAGGTATTGCCGTTAGGGATTGCGTCATTCTCTTGATGTTTGACAGCAAGGGTGCTACTGCGTAAATAATCAGGCATATCAATGTGAGTTTTGCAGAAAGAGCGTCGCCTATTTGCCCGCACATTGTTGTTATGCTTTGGTTTGCTATTGCAACCGAAGTGCACACTATTGCAATGGAAATGACCAGGCATATTAGTGTTGATATGCAGTATCCAAGAAATTTTTCCGCCGTTGTTGCAGGTAGCATCGCATCATAATGTTTCAGCATACACAGTTGAATGCCCGTCATTGGACCAATGCCTATTGCCATATATAATATTGTGGGGACAAACGTGTTTGAATCCAAGCAAATGACTGCTGACAAAATGACACTTGCCAAAAGCACCATTAGACAGAAACGGTTCCTTAAACATATCTTTGTGCAAAGCACAAGACGCTGAAAACTGAAATTGTTGTCCATAACTATTCTGTGTTTGTGGCAATTGTTATTTCAAGTTCTTCCGTGCGTTAAACAGCAGTTCAAGGTCTATTTCAGTTTGCTGTCCGTTGGCTGGCACAACAGCGCGGTAACCGCCAGGAGCCTGTTCGGCATAAAGCGCGCCTTCTTCGGTGTCGGTGGTTACAAAAGCATATTTCTGGCTGATGTCCCAAGTGGAGTCGTTCAGTTTCACTTCGCCCTTGTCAAGAATTATCACGCGGTCAATCAGTTTGTTGATGTCGGCAACCTGGTGAGTTGAGATAATTATCAGTTGGTCGTCGTTAAGCACGCTTGCGGTAACCTTGCGGAAAATGTTTTTCGAAGGAATGTCCATTCCGTTGGTTGGCTCGTCAAATACAAGCAGTCGGCTTTTGGTTGCAAGTGCAAAACTGATTATGAACTTCTTCTTCTGGCCAAGCGACATTTTTGCTATGTTTTGTGTGTCGTCCACTTCAAACTCTTCAATCAAAGTCTTGAAAAGCGCCATATCGAATTTTGGGTAGAATGGGCTGTAGAGTCTGACAAATTTTTCGCCTTTCATCATTGGCATTGCAAGTTCGTCAGGCACAAAATATACATCTTGCAGAAATCGGGGTAGGCGTTCCTGTGGCGTTTCGCCCAGTACGTTTATTGTTCCCGATTTTGGGAAAATCAGTCCTGTTATGAGTTTCAGCAAAGTGGTCTTGCCAACGCCGTTCATGCCAAGCAGGCCGACAATTCCGCCATTCTCAATGTCAAGGTCAAAGTTCTCGAACAAGGTTTTCTTTTTCGAGTACGAGAAATTCATTTTTTCAACGTGTATCATCTTCGGTCGTTTTTAGAGTTATCCGATATGTCAATTTGTTATACTGTTATATCACGGTATAACAGTACAAATGTAAATCGAAAAATGATATGTGCAATAGAAGTGTGAGTTTTTTTTATAAAAAAGATGAAATGAAGAGTGCTTTGTGCTGATTAAGTAATTGTGTGTCAGTGTTGTTTAAAAAAACAACATCTTCGTGTTTCCAAACATTAGAGCAAAAAAAATCCCGAAACCAATTGGCTTCGGGATTCTATCTTTAATCGGCAACCGATTATTCTTCGCTTGTGATATTGGTCTTCTTCTCTTTGATTTTGGCCTTCTTGCCAGTCAATTCGCGGAAGTAGAAGATGCGTGCACGACGTACTGAACCAGTCTTGTTTACCTCGATGCTGTCGATGAATGGAGAGTTGATTGGGAAGATACGCTCAACACCAATGTTGCCAGACATCTTGCGTACGGTAAATGTTGCAGTCAGGCCGGCGCCTCTGCGTTGAAGAACAACGCCACGGAACTGTTGGATACGTTCCTTGTTGCCTTCCTTGATTTTGTAACTTACGGTGATGGTGTCACCAGCCTTGAATTCAGGGAAAGATTTCTCGTTTGAGATTTCCTTCTCTACGATTTTCATTAAATCCATTGTAGTAAAATGTTTAAATTTCAATAATTTGTCTACGTAATGTATCAGGCTCCTATGTCACTGAAAGAGATTATCGTAAATCGGGTGCGAAATTACTATTTTTTTGAATATCACAAACTTTTTTGATAGGTAGATTTGTGATGTGGTGAAAAAAAAGCCACGGCGAAAAATCACCGTGGCCCGTTTTGTCGATTGCCTAATCGACTACTATTGTCTTTTGCACGTTATTCAACAACCACCCTCGTTGCAATGGCGCCGACCTTTACAATGTAGAGGCCTTGGCGTGGCATTGCCATTGAGACGTGGCGCGCCTCACTACGAGCCACGCAACGGCCAGTGGCATCGAATATGCCGATTTCGGCATCGGCATTCTCCACTACTATCACGTTGTGGTGGGCGTAGATTTTCACGTTTGATGCAATGGCTTCGCTTATGTCTACATATCCCCAAACTACTGGTCTATTTTCATAGTTCCAAGCATAAGCCCATCCATCAGGTCGTGATGATGCTTCGCAACGTATTGTTAGATTACTGCAACCATAGAACGTATTTTTGCCAATGCTTGTCACAGAGTTTGGAATGGTGACCGATGTCAAGCCACTGCAATATTCGAACGCCCCATCGCCAATGCTTGTCACCGAGTTTGGAATGGTGACCGATGTCAAGCCACTGCAACCAGAGAACGCATACGAGCCAATGCTTGTCACCGAGTTTGGAATGGTGACCGAGGTC
>CALCFP010000456.1 GCA_937900725.1 uncultured Bacteroidota bacterium
GCTTTAACACTAGTGTCATCTAACATAAATATTGTCTGTGGAATATATCCTATATTTTTAAGCCATCCCGGGTAATTGCTCATTACATCAACACCGTCAGCTGTTATTTTCATGTTGGTTAACGATTCAGTGAACAGGCATTCTCTGTCATTTGCATACAATGTGATTTGATTGTTGCCGGACTTCTCAATTCTCACTATTTGGGGAACAATGTTCCATCCTTTCAGTTTGCTGATGAATTCTGTCAGTTGCCGTGCGCTTTGTATGTGTTGCCTTACGGTCGGGTGAGTGTCGATGCCAAGCCCATTCTTCTTGATGTCTTGAGGCGTCATTTCAAAGAAATGTACACTGCCGTTTTGTAGTTCGTTTGCCCGTCTGACTACTTCCTTTATGCAGAAGCGGGCTGTGTCAAGAATTTTGCCATCGAGCATGGTCCCAAGTAGGCATACAATGTCAGGTTTGCTGTAGTTTGCCTGAATTTGTCTTATCAAGTCCAAATAGCGATTCATGAATATTGCTGTATCGTATCCGGGAGTGCTCAAGTCGTTGGTTCCAAGATTGATGCATATCAAGTCTGGACGTTCGCAGAAGTTGAATTTTGGAGTCTTGTCATACAGGAAAGTGCGGTCGTAGTAGTTGCTCATGCAGTCCTCGTTCCCTTCGGCTGGTCCGGCGTAGTTGCGGTAAACGCCAATCCCTGACTTGCTTGCGACAAGTGTGCGTGCGTTTAGGCTTCGGGCCGTTATTGCGGCATAGGTCATGTAGTGGTTTTCTGTCTCGGCACTGAAACGTTCGCCTATCCTGCCTTCATTGCCGTAGCCGCAAGTGATGGAATTGCCTACAAATTCTATAAGGTGCTCGCGCTTGTCCTTGATTTCGGTTATCTCGCCGTCGTCGCCAAGTTCAAACCCAAGAAACGATGTCTTGCCAAACTGCTCCTCTGTAATCTTGACAATTTCCACTTCGTGAATGCCTTTGCTGACGAACTGTGCCAGTTTGTATGTCGCCTTGCCTTTTTGTGTCTTCAGTTTGCCTGTGTAAACTTTGTCGATAATTACGGCAAAGTAATTCTCTCCTGTCTCGTCATTCAGTATTACGCTGGCAAATGATGCATCAATGTTTGCCCTGATGGATGCGCCCGAGTATGAGAATTTAGGCGCATTCTTTTGACTGAAGTCGATCCGTCCTGAGTATTCAACGAATGGGTTTGACGCAAGGATGGTAAGAAGCGAAAGTATGGCAAGTGTATTCATTACGTTTTTTTTATGGCAAATGTAATTATTTGTTGGCAAGAGTGAGCACAACTGTCAATTAGTTTGGAGATTAGCCGTCATGGGTATAGGGGAGTTCTATAAAAGGCATAGTAGTGATTTTGAAGGATTCGTCAGGTCGATTGATTGGCTGGACGAATGAGTGTCGCGAATGCTGTAGTTGATTATAACCGAACAAGATGGTAAGATATTCAAAGGCGCACAAGTGTTTGTAATATAGAATTTGTTTGGAAATTTATATAGGCTAACTTATAGATAGGATAAAAAGAAAAATCCATATATTTGCATCCGTCTAGAATGGGTTTATGAAGATGAAATACAATTTTTAACCACTCATAATCCGAACCAAACAAAACAAGAAATAAGTTCACTATAAAAATTAT
>CALCFP010000457.1 GCA_937900725.1 uncultured Bacteroidota bacterium
CCCTGTGGGTTACGGAAGAACATGCAACCATCACTGTTTTTGATGAACAGCGTTTCCAATTGGCGGGCAATGCCCTTGTCATTGGCAACGAAGCCAATGGCATCGACAATCCCGAACTGGTCCGTGCGCAGGAACTTGGAATTGAAACCATGACCCGTGCTGACTTTTTAGGCTTGCTGATGAAGAACTACGAAACTGCAATCTGCGTTTCCGGAACTCACGGTAAAACTACCACCACTTCCCTTATTTCCCAGATTCTGATTGATGCAGAAACGGAAGAACCTCTTTATGACAACTCTGAAGACGGCTTCGCTTCAGATTTTGAATTTACAGTAACGCAGACACGCGATTTATATGTGGAGATTTCGGTGCCAGGGACAAGCCGTTTTTCTGAATCGGAAGGCAACGAGGATTTGGTGCTCGTTAAGAAGGACACTGAAATGGGGTGCGTCGGTATCCTGGTCGAGCATATGATTACACCTGTAAAGGGATTCTGATGATTCGCCTTGTCTTGTCGGCCTTATTGTTGTCTGTAGGCCTTTCTGCAAAGGCTCAGGATTGTTTTGATTTTCACAAGAAAAATTGCCAACCGGAAAAAAGCAAGTTCTCTTATTCTGTGAATAATGCCTCTGTAAGTTATGCGTTTCTGCCTGGCGAAAGCAAGTGTGTACAGTTGCAATTGCTTCAGGGCAAGGATTACCGTATAACAGTCTGTTCCGATTCCCTATATATTGGCGTTGTCTCGTTTGTCATCACTGACGAGGAAGGAAAGGTCATATACGATAACTCCCAAGAAGGGCTCAGTGACAATCTTGAATTCTCTTGCCGTAAGACAAATACAGTGGAGATAACAATCACGGCACCCAAACGTCTTGATGTTGATGAAAATACCAAAGGCTGCATTGGTGTCCTGATAGAGGATATGGTGACTCCTAAAATAGGTTTTTAGCACTAGTGGCTAAAGACGTAGCTCACAATGTTTGCGCCCATTTTCAATGCCTCTATATGTTTCTCTTGTGTGTCGTTGTGGACGCTTATGTCTTCCCATCCGTCGCCTAAATCGCATTCGTGGGAGAACAGGCATACGAGCCTTCCGTCAACGAATATTCCAAATCCCTGTGGCGGCAGGTTGTCGTGTTCGTGGATTTTTGGCATGCCGTTGTTGAATTGGTAAGCGGTATGGTAGATTTCGTGGCTGAACGGCAATTCGACAAAATCCTGATCAGGAAATACTTTTTTCATTTCTCTTCGTACGTACTGCTCAATGCCGTAGTTGTTGTCGATGTGCAGGAATCCGCCTGCCAGAAGGTATCTACGCAAGTTGAGCACGTCAGATTCTGAAAAAACTATGTTGCCGTGGCCAGTCAGGTGGACCAGCGGATAGCTGAACAGTTCGGCACTGCCTACGTCGACTGTTGCGGGGACGGGGTTGATGCTTTTGCCGATGTTTTGGTTGCAGAACCCAATCAGGTTTGGCAACGATGTGGGATTGGCATACCAGTCGCCTCCGCCATTGTACTTGAGCAGGGCGATGCTGACTGATTGTGCGAAGGCACAGTGTGCAAGCAATAGGAATAAGGCTATGGTTGTGAGTCTGTTCATCGTTTTGCGGTTTCTGTTTTTTTTGCAATTCGCTTATTGTCAATCTTGTTTCATTAAATTGATTGTATGGCAGGCTACAACACCGGCAGTTTCGGTTCGTAGTCGGCAAGGGCCTAAATGGACGCATATGTAGCCGTTTTTTACTGCCAAATCAACTTCTTCTTGCGAAAAATCGCCTTCGGGGCCAATCAGTATGGTGTAATCTGTTTCATCGTCAACCATGCTTTTGAGCGAAACCTTGTCCGATTCAATGCAGTGCGCAATCAGTTTCTTGCCTTTGCGGTTGGCCTTCACAAAAGTGTTGAATTGCGTGGCATCGTTGAGTGTGGGCTTAAATGCCTTGATTGACTGCTTCATTGCTGAAAGGATGATTTTCTCGAGCCTGTCGGAATTCACGTTCCTGCGTTCGGAGTGTTGGCAGATGAGCGGTGTAATCTCGTCGATACCCATTTCAACGGCCTTTTCAAGAAACCACTCGATGCGGTCGAGGTTTTTTGTCGGAGCAATGGCAATGTGTATTGAATATGGTCTTTGTCCGTAGTTTTCGGTCTTCTTTTTGACTGATATGGTACATCTTTTCGGGTTTGGGTCGTCAATTTCGGCAAGGTAGTAGCCTCCAACGCCGTCAATGAGCGTCACCTCGTCGCCTTTGGAAAGCCGCAATACCTTTACGCAGTGCTTCGATTCTTCTTCCGACAAGGTGCAGAGTCCTTGATTTACTTGTGGTGTGTAGAAAATGTGCATCGTTCTTTATTTTGAGGCAAAATAAGTAAAAGTTGCAACTATTTGATTCGATGATTTTCAAAATGCTATTTTTGATGAAAAAACAAAGTGATAAAAATCGGCTTGATATCGGACACTCACTCGCATTTCGATGATGATATGCGTAATTTCCTTCAGCCTGTCGACCAAATTTGGCATGCAGGTGACATAGGAAATGTCGGACTGTTGGACGATTTGCAAAAGTTCAAGCCTGTCGTAGCCGTGTATGGCAACATCGATGATTCTGTTGTGAGACGATGCGTGCCTGAAGTTCAGGTCTTTACTGTTGAGCAGGTTAAGGTTGCAATGATGCACATTGGCGGTTATCCGGGAAAGTATGAACCACAGGCAATGGCGCTTA
>CALCFP010000458.1 GCA_937900725.1 uncultured Bacteroidota bacterium
CATTTCGTTTGCCACTTCAAGAATGTCGCTGCTTGTGAGGTTGTTTATTTTGTCGCAAACCTCGCTTAATGGGTCTATGGTGTCGAAAAGGAGGCAACTCCGTCCAAGGTTAAGCATCAATCCAGAGTAGTTTTCAGTGCTTATTGCAAGTTGACCTATCATCTGCTTTTTTGCACGGTCGAGTTGAAGCACGCCCATTCGTTCCTCGCGCATTTTGCGCAACTCGTTGCGGATTATGGACAGGCACTTGTCGATTTTTTCGTAATCAGTGCCGAAATAGATGCCAAAAGCGCCAGTGTCGGTGTATGGGGTATAGAACGATTCAATGTTGTAGGTGTATCCGTGCTTTTCGCGCAAGGCGAGATTAAGGCGGCAGTTCATTCCGGGCCCGCCCAAGGTGTTGTTTATTAGTTCAAAAGCCAGACGATTCTGGTGATTGACGGAATATGCCCTGTTGCCAAAGATGCAGTGTGACTGGTGAGTCTTTAATTTCACTTCCAAGTTGTGGGGCACATATGGTGTGACAGGTGTGCGGGAAAAGTCACGCGGCTTGGCTGGAATGGAGCCAAAATATCGTTCGGCGTGTCTGATAATGGTCTTGAAGTTGACGGGTCCGACGGAGCAAATGGCAATCTGGTCGGTGTTGTAAGTTCGACTGGTAAAGCGCAGAATGTCGGTGTGGTTGAATTTTGCTATCGATTTTGGCGTTCCAAGAATGTTTCGTCCTATCGGGTGTCCAGAGAAGATGAGGTCTTCAAAATCGTCGAAAATCAGGTCTCCAGGCGTATCCTTGTATGAGTTTATCTCGTCGACAATGACTTCCTTTTCCTTCTCGCACTCGTGGTCGGGGAATGTGGAATTGAATATAATGTCGGCAAAAAGTTCCATAGCCCTGCCGTAGTATTCTTTTAGAAATGTGGCATATACGCAAGTCTCTTCCTTGGTTGTGTATGCGTCGATTTCACCACCTACATTTTCAAGGCAACTGATGACGTTGTAGGCTTTGCGTTTCCGTGTCCCTTTGAAAATGACGTGTTCAATCATGTGGGCTATGCCGTGTTCAGATTCCAGTTCATCGCGTGAGCCAGTGTTTATGACAATGCCCATATGTGCCACAGGAGTTGCCGACTCGCTGTGGATTACGCGTATTCCGTTGCTTAGCCTATGGTATTCGTATTCTGCCAATTCCTTGAATGTTTTATGTGTGGCAAAAGTACGCAAAAAACAATGCGCGTCGCTATTGTGTCAATCTTTTGAATGTGGAAATATGATTCGTGAAATTAGCCTAAAGGCTAATAAGTAAGCGTTGAGGACTTAAATGATTTCGGGTTTTAGCAAGTGCCCCACATTCCGTCCAATTAGGTTGTTGTAGAATAGTATGTTGAGTGACGGTGTGTTGTCTTTGTCCTTTTCAATGCTTATGAAACTTTCACCTTCGCCTATGGTCCAAAACAAGTCGAACTCGTCTTTGCAGAAAAAGTCGATGTCGATTTTGGAAAAATATCCAGCATCGTCAAGTCCGAAAGTGTCGCATATGTTTTTGGTCAAATCCATAATAGCCTCAGGAGTGAAGGAGTCGCAAATGAGTTTTACGTTGATAGGGTTGTCTCCCGTAATTACTTCCTTGTCGTAGAAGATGCGGAATTGCAGGCGGTTGAAAATTCCAAATTCCTTTTTTGCCAATTCCTTTTCATAAACGACCATAAATGTTGCTGGCGTTTCAACACTGTCAACCTCAGTATATTCGTCGTGGAAGAACGAAGAAAGATTATAGTTGAATTTGCTGAAGAATATTTCTTCTGCTGTTTTCTCGCCAGTTATGGTCATACGCTATTATTAATTGCAACGAGGTTAAAGATAGAAAAATAATTGCATATATATGCTTGTATGTGAACAAAAAAGTCTAATAATTTTTATTAACAGGCAAATATGAGTGTCGAATGGCATATGTTTTAAGTATAAAACAAGAAAGCCACCTTTAATGGTGGCTTCCCATATGAATCAGTGTCGTTTTGTTATGCAATGTTTGTGTAAACAGCCTGAACGTCGTCGTCGTCCTCAAGTTTCTCAACCAGTTTGTCGATGTCGGCCATTTGCTCGTCAGTGAACTCGACTGGGTTTTGTGGGAAACGTTGTAGAGTTGCTTTCGATACTTCGATTCCAAGTTTTTCGAAGGCTTGAGTGAGTGATCCAAATTCGGTGTAGTCGGCGTAGGCGTACACTGTGTTTTCGTCAACGTCGAAGCTTTCAAGGCCTGCATCGATAAGTTCAAGCTCAAGTTCTTCAAGGTCGAGATCTGGCTTCTTTTCAAATTCGATGACAGCCTTGCGTGAGAACATGAATTCAAGTGAGCCGGTAGGAACCAGTCCGCCGTTGGACTTGTTGAAGTATGACTTTACGTTGGCAACAGTACGTGTCGTGTTGTCAGTCATGCACTCAACAAAGATAAGAACTCCGTGAGGTCCTTTGCCTTCGTAGTTTACTTCTGTGTAAGCTTCAGCATCTTTGCCGGCCGCACGCTTGATGGCTGCATCGATGTTGTCTTTAGGCATGTTTTCACTCTTGGCATTCTGGATTGCTGTACGAAGTTTTGGGTTCATATCAGGATCCATACCACCTTCTTTTGCTGCTGCTGTAATTTGTTTTGCCAATTTAGGGAACATTCTTGACATGTGACCCCAACGTTTTTCCTTGGCTGCTCTGCGGTATTCAAACGCACGTCCCATATTGTGTTGATTTTAATTCTATTAAAATAATGTTTCGATCAATGGCGCAAAAGTAAAAGTTTTTGGTTTAAAATACGTATTGCCGACAAAGTATTTGTTAGCGAAAATGGCTGCAATTGTTGAAAAATGTGCGTTGATTTGATATCGTTCCATCCGTTTGTGTGTTACACCATTTCACTATGCCTTGCTAAACAACGAATTCCATTATCTGCTTTGCCAATACCGAATAGAGTATCCCGAACAGCATTATCGCCTTTATGATGTTGCTTATCCTATGGTATTGCTTCACTTCGTTTGCCCTGATTGTCAGTATGATTGTGAGTGTAAACGGCGCAACGATGAATATCAGCATGTAAAGCAACGTCAGTGTCTCGCGGAAGAAAATGTAGTATGTCAGCACCAATGCCACGATTGTGAAAAGTGTGAGTGCCACAACTACTGTTTTCGAGAACCTTATCCCGTAAGCAAGTGGGAGTGTGTTGCATCCGTAATTGCTGTCGCCCTCAAGATCTTCCATGTCTTTCACTATTTCGCGTATGATATTTGTGATGAAGGCGAAGAAGGCGAATCCTGCCATCCAGTACATTATCGGCATAAACGACAAATCGTGGACCAGCATATCGAACCCATATACGCGCGTGAGTGTCAGGTAATCGAATATCCCGACTTGAAGCGGGATGGTGGCTGTTCCGCACGCTACGACTATGTTGCCTATGAACAGTTGTTTCTTGTAAGTCGTCGAGTATAGCCAGAATATTCCGCCAATCATTACGTACAGCAACAGTACGGACATCATCCGAAGGTGTATGGCAAAGATTGTGGCGAGGGCTATTGCTATGGCATTCAGGACGAAATGGTATATTATGGCGAATCTTCTTGGCAGTATTTTGTCGACGACGACGCTTTCGGGCCTGTTTATTGCATCGATGCGACGGTCGAAATAATCGTTTATTACATAGCCTGCGGCACCTAGGAATACGTTTATCAGTACCAATATCAGGAAATAGGTGTCGGATAGTTGGAATGTGACGTCTGTTTCAAGTTGAGGCGAAAACTGAAACTTGAGCATTGGCTGAATGATGCAATAGCGCATCAGGTACATTGTGAGCGGCACCATCAACAGGTTGGGCCAACGTATTATGCTCAAGTATTTTTTCATTTTCCCAAAAAGTTTTCAGTTTCAAAATTTGCCCATTTGCCTTGGGCCTTCATTACCTGTTCAATCACGTCGCGTACACAGCCGTGGCCACCAGGATAGTCGGATACGTACTTTACAATTGGCTTGATGTCGTTGGCGGCATCGGCGGGGCAGGTTGGAACGCCTGCACGTTTGAGCACCGGATAGTCGGGAATGTCGTCGCCCATATAGAGCACGTCGTCGGCTGTCAGATTGTGCTTTTTCAGGAAATCGTCGAATGCGGGCACTTTTGCCAGACTGCCTATGTATAGATCGGTCAGGCCAAGGCTTTCGAAGCGCTTTACAACGCCAGTGTTGTTCTTGCCGGCGCTGATTATCGCAATGGGGTATCCTTGTTCGTGGGCAAAGCGCAGGGCAAAGCCGTCGCGGGTGTGCGACTGCCGTACTTGTTGACCGTCGGCGAGGCAAATCACCGTGCCGTCGGTGCAAACACCATCAACGTCAAATGCAAACGCTTTCACCTTCATTAGATCTTCCTTGAAATTGCTCATATGAATATTTGTAAATTATATACTTTATTGTTGTTTATCAGTCTTTGCGACTATATCGGTCCTGAATCTGCTGCGACACAAAACTATACATTTTTTTTAAGTTTTCAGTCGGCAGCAGTTGCCGCTGACGGTCCATTACTTTCATATCGCCACGCCTTGCGGGACCTGTCTGCGCATTGGTCGGGCCAAGGCTGAAGGCCTTGCCTGCAGTTTCCATTACAAGCGGCTCGAGCATGCTGAACGATAGTCCGCAGTCTTGCATTATTTGTTCGGCTTCGGCATACATGCAGTTGGCGAAATTGCTTGCAAAAACTGCTGCCTGTGCCTCTTCACTGACTGTAAAACGGGAATAGATATATTTTTCTCCCCTTTATTTTAGTTATGAAGCAACCTGACTTAGGAACATCACTTACCTTTATAGCAATATTCATAGGTATG
>CALCFP010000459.1 GCA_937900725.1 uncultured Bacteroidota bacterium
CCATTGACGGATACAGAGAGCAGGGGTTGCGCGCGCAAATGGTTAATGATTTGGCTCGCAGGGGAATAACCGATGCCAATGTGCTCGATGCAATGGGCAAAATCCCCCGCCATTTCTTTTTCGACAGTGCATTCATCGAATTTGCGTATGCCGTTGATAAGGCCTTTCAAATAGGTGCAGGACAGACAATTAGCCAGCCATATACCGTCGCATTCCAAACGCAGTTGCTCAACATACAAAAAGGTGACAAGGTGTTGGAGATAGGCACAGGTTCGGGTTATCAGACTTCTGTGCTTGTTGAAATGGGGGCGAAGGTGTATACCATTGAGCGTCAGCGAGAATTGTATGTCAAGGTTCAGCAAATGTTGCCGTCAATGGGGTATCGTCCGCAGTTTTTCTATGGCGACGGCTATTTAGGCAAACCAACTTATGGCCCTTTTGACAAGATTCTTGTCACCGCAGGGGCGTTTGGTATTCCTGAAAAACTGTTGTCTCAACTCAAGATAGGTGGAGTTATGGTGGTTCCTGTTGGCGAGAAGACACAACGTATGTTGCGCATTTGCAGGACAAGCGAAACGGAATTCACCAAGGAGGATTTCGGCGATTGCTCGTTTGTTCCGATGTTGGAAGGTGTAAACAGGTAGCCTTACTTTACTTTTCCGCGGTTGTCAACCTTTACTTTCACCAATTCGTCATTCTTGAATGTCGCTTCATACACGACAGTTCCCCTCATTTCAAGCACTTTGTAGGTGCCGTTGCGCATGCCGTTTTTGTAATTGATTTCGGTATTCAGCGGGCCTTCGTCGTACCAGGTGAGCCATTGTCCGTCTTCCTTGCCGTTTTTGTACTGTTCCTGACGCAGTTGCTTGCCGTATTGGTTGAAATATTTCCAGATGCCGTCTTTTGTCCCGTTAAGGTAACTGCCTTCAAACTCTTTTGAGCCGTTGGCGCGGAACGATTGGTAAGTGCCGTTATAGACTCCTTTTGCGTAGTTCTCGACTAGTCGCAGTTGTCCGCCCTGATACCAGTAGGTTGCGGTGCCGTTCTTTATGTTTTTGCGGTAGTTGATTACGTATTGCTTGTCGCCATTTTCGTAGAAGCCGTTCCAGATGCTGTCCATCATACCTTCGCAGAAGTATCCAGTTTGTTCAGTCTTTCCGTCTTCATACCATTGAATCCAGTAGCCAGTTTCCTTGCCATTGCTGAAGTCGCCTTCGTGGAATTTAGTGCCGTCTTCGTAATAGACAATCCAATGACCGTTTTTCAATCCTTTGCTGAAGTCGCCTTCTTTCCAGACATTGCCGTTGGCATACCAGTAAGTCCAGCGACCGTCCATTTGACCGTCGACAAAGTAGCCTTCGTTGCCTTTCTGTCCGTCGGTGCGCCAATATGTCCATAGGCCGTCCTGTACGTCTTGATTGAAATGGCCTTCCATATCGATTTTCCCGTCCTCGTGCCACCAGGTTGCCTTGCCGTCCTTCTTGTCGTCGGCGAAGTTTATTTCGTCCGACTTTCCGCCCGATACGAACCAGTCGGTTTGCAGTCCGTTCTTCTTTCCGTCGGTGTAGTTGATTTGCATTTTAGGCTTTCCGTCGTGGTACCAGAAGTTCCAAACTCCGTCTTTCTTGTTGTCCTTGAGCATACCTTCCATTTCCTTCTGCCCGTTGGCGTAGTAGCGGATGTTCATTCCGTTCTCGTAGTTCATCTCGCTTTTGAGATTGCCCTCGCGGTAGTATGTGAGCCATTTGCCAATTTCCAGGCCAGCCTTGTAGTGTCCGCTACTCATCATATTCCCGTTAGGGAAATAGCGTTTCCAGTAGCCGTCTTCACGTCCGTTGGCGTATGGGCCAGTTTCCTTCACCTGTCCCGATTGGTAGTACGACGTGTAGGTTCCGTTTCCGTCCTTGATGGTTTGTTCCTTGCCGTTTTCCCAATAGTTGATAAGAAGCAGTGAATCCTTGAAGTGGCGTTCTTCGCGGTATTTCAGCCCAGAGCCGTTGTAATATGCCCAGATGCTGTCTTTTGCGCCCATTTTGTAGTAGCCTTCAACTTTAGGCGAGCCGTTAAGGTAGTTCTCGACATAATGCCCGTTCAGTATTCCGTTGCTGAATTCGCCCTGATTTTGGATTTTCCCGTTGCTGTAGAAGTATGTCAGTTTGCCGTGAACGGCGCCATTCTTGTATTCAATGGTCTGTGTCTTTACGCCGAGGCTGTCGTAGTAGGTCCAAAGCCCGTTTTCCTTGCCTTGATTCAGTACGCCTTCGCTCGCAGTTTGTCCGTTGCCGTATTTGGTGACTATTTTTTCTTGAGCCCAGCCTGCAAGTGGCAGTGTTGCAATGATAAGAATGGCAATGTATCTCATCTGTATTTGTTTTTCAGTGTGAGGCAAATCTAATAAAATAGTTCCAATTATTGGAAATAGGAGGTGTGCTATCTTTCCTTATGAAACGAGTTCGTGAAATTTTGTTAACTTTGTTGCTTGATATGTTGGTCTTTAAGACACATATCGATTTTTAGTTTGTGTACGCAACCAAATGTGTTGACAAATCATCTACATGTCGTTATTACAATTTGTTTATGAAAAAAGTTTTATTTGTTATTTCATTCTCAATCCTTGCCTTTGGCGGATACTCTCAATCATTGGTGAGGTATTCAAAAACAAATGGCAATAGTGTCCATTATGGCTTTAAAGACGTTAATGGTGAAGTGGTCATACCTGCACAGTTCTCAATGGCAACTTCTTTTTTTGATGGAGTGGCCTTAGTGGCTAAACCAAATGGAAAACGGTACCTGATAGATACTCTGGGAAACAATTTGTGTACAAAAGATTATTCTGACTTTTTTAGCATAGGGCATGGTAGATATAAGGCGGTAGTGAAAAGTGGCGAAGGCAAATGTGTCGACATATTGGATGAAAAGGGGCAAATACTGTTTTCTGCTTCTGAATACGATGAGTTTAGACCATACGGCGACAATGGTTATTCCATTGTGGTAAAGAGTAATATGTATGGGTGCGTAGATGTAAACGGAAATGTAATTGTACCTTGTGATTATTCCACTATAAAATTTGGGGAGTTTGGCACATTTGGATATGCGATTGTGCAAAAAAATGAAAAATACGGGTGTTATAGATTGGGTGATGATCTAATTATACCGTGTGTCTGTCCAAGTGAGCAAGATGCTTTGGAACAATATTGCAATAGTTTTTTTTCTGTTTTTGCCAAAAAAACTGTCGAGTCGGAATTGAATGCGTGGCAGAAGAAAGGCGAGTTTGAAAAAATTGCCGATTGGAAAAAGCGTGTTACAGTAGAAACCCGTGAGGCAAAAATTAAGGAATTGACCGAAGATGCTGAACGAAAATACATTGATAGATACAGCCCCAAAGACTTGAAAATTGAATTGGGCCAGTATGATGCTGAAAATGAGGTGTTCCTTGTAAATGTTGGTAAAAAAGATTTGTTGGTTCCAGTTCCTATTGATATTGCGCCAAAATTCAAACAGGAATGGCAATCAATAAACAATAATGTGGTTTGCTTCATTGAGAGCGATAGAATAAGCATTGCCGAGATTCTGTTTACCATGCCTGATGGTCTGCAGTTTAAATATAGCAACCAGGCATCGTTGAATTATGAGATGGCCCAGATTGAATATAATTTCGAACCATTGGCTTTGGATTTACAACCCGCAGTAAATCAACAATTAATACAAGGCAAGCAATCTATAGCCACAATTACGAAGACGGTTGGCATGTCAGATGTCGACACCAATATTCCTGTGGATGATAAAAAGTCGAACAATACATTTGCTGTTGTCATTGCAAACGAAAAATATCAGAAAGAGGAGTCTGTGCCGTTTGCCATGAATGACGGGAAAGTCTTTTCAGACTATTGTCTTAAGACTTTGGGATTATCCGAAAACAATGTCCATTATGTCGCAAATGCAACATTGAATAATCTCAAATACGAGATTAACTGGGTCCAAAAAGTTATTGAGGCCTATAAAGGTGACGCAAATGTCATTTTCTTTTATGCCGGTCACGGAATTCCAGACGAAAGTAACAAAACATCGTATTTGTTGCCAATAGACGGTTTTGCTTCTGATGTTACAACGGGTTACAGTTTGGATGAATTATATGAAGCATTAGGCTCGAAACCATGTAAATCTGTTACCGTTTTCATGGATGCATGCTTTAGTGGTGCAAAACGTGATGGGGGAATGTTAGCCAGCGCACGCGGGGTTGCCATTAAGGCCAAGGAAGGTACGCCAGTTGGCAATATGGTTGTATTCTCTGCTTGTCAGGGAAATGAAACTGCATATCCGTATCCCGACCAGCAACATGGTTTGTTTACATATTTCCTATTGAAGAAACTTAAGGAGACACAAGGTACTGCGACATATCAGGATTTGGAGTCATACATTACTGATAATGTCAAGAAAATGTCGATTGTGACTAATGGGAAAAGCCAGACGCCAACAATAATACCGTCAACTATAATAGGCAATGACTGGAAAAACTGGAAACTAAAGTAGATATGAAAAACGTAATTGCTTTATTGCTTTTATTATCGATTCATTGTGCTTATTCTCAGGAAACACGAAAGGTTTGCGGTGAGTTTAAATATTACGTTCAAAATAATGAGACGCTTGAATTAGCACAGAAAAAAGCCATTGAACTAGCAAAAATTCAGGCAATGGTCAAAGAGTTTGGTGAAAAGATATCGCGTAATCAAGTTCTTGTCACTAAAGAGTCGGAAACGGATTATTCCGATGTATACTACGAATCGGCAATGACTAATGTTAACGGTGAGTGGTTGCGTGATGTTGGTGAGCCTCAAATAACAAAATCTGTCGAAAATGGCATGTTGTTTATTAATGTTTCTATTTGTGGCGAGGCTCGCGAGTCCATTTCATCTACAATTGTTTTCAGTAGTGCTTTGTTACGAAATGGTGTTGAAAGAAGGTTTGAAAGTGCTGAATTCAAGGCCGGAGATCAACTTTATGCATTGTTCCAATCCCCGATAGACGGATATTTGGCGATTTATCAAGTTGATGAAAATCAGACGGCGTATTGTTTGTTGCCATATCGAAATGACCATTCAGGCCGAGTGCCAGTTGAGGCCAATAAGGAATATCTATTCTTTTCTGCATCTGGACAAAATAATGTGGATGAATATGTTATGACTTGTAATGAAGAGTTGGTCGTCAATGATATCTATTTTATCTTTTCAGAAAATGATTTCGTAAAAGCGTTGGATTCCCAGTCAGATAAGAGCCTGCCCCGTTATTTGCCATTTGAAAAATTCCAAAATTGGTTGAGCGCAAGGCGGGGCGATGATGAAAAGATGCAAGTCGAAGTAAAACATATTTCGATTGAAAAATAAATAATGTCAGTATTTCGGCCTGTTTTTAGCCTATTATCTTCTTGATTATCGACTAGTTCATATAGTTGAGCCTTTTGTCATTAATGCCACAAAGCATAATTATTTTTAATTATGCTTTCACATTTTTATAAAATATCACAAAGTATACTTTAAGAAAAATAAAAAATATCGCAAAGTATACTTTAAGATAATTGCAAAATATCACAAAGTATATCTTAGGATATTTTGAGAGAGTTGCAAGTCGCGTTTTGTGAAAATATCCGTATATAATTGATTATTAGATATAAGGGTTATTTAATAAATCCTCCGCCGAGCAGAATGTCGCCATTATAGAAGGCCACAGCCTGCCCAGGTGCAATTCCCCATTCGGGCTCAATCAGTTCTATTGTCAATTCATTGTCTGAATTGAAATGCACCTTGCCTTTGGCGTTTTGCTTGCGGTATCTGATGCGCACGTCAACAGGATTCTTGAAATCGTTTTTGTCTATAATGTTGTAGTCAATAGCCTTGAATTCAGTGTGATACAAATCTGTTATGGGGCCGAGTGTAATCTCGTTCGCTGTTGCGTTTATGTTGGTGACGTACAAGGGTTCTTTGGGTACAAGTCCCAAACCGCGCCGTTGGCCGATGGTGTAATAGGGGAAGCCGTTGTGCTTGCCAATCTTGGTTCCGTTCCTGTCGATGAAATAGCCATCCCCGATGTTTATGCCTTCCGATTCAAGAATTTTCTTTAGGAAAGGCCTGTAGTCGGTGCCTTGTATGAAGCAGATGCCAATGCTCTCTTTGAGTTTTGCGACATTGCTGAATCCGTATTTTATGGCAATTTGCCTTACCTCGTTTTTAGTCAGGTTCGATAGAGGAAACAGTGCTCTGCTTAGCACGTCTTGCCCAAGTCCCCAAAGAAAAAACGATTGTTCCTTTTCGGCGTCAACGCCTGTGGTAATGTAGAATTTGCCGTTGCGTTCGGTTATTCCGTTGTAGTGTCCAGTGGCAATCCGTTCGCAATTGAGCCTGTTTGCGTAGTCGAGCAGTATTTTCCATTTGACGTTTGGATTGCAGAACGCGCAGGGGTGTGGCGTGCGCCCTGACAAGTATTCGGTTTGGAAATATTTGACAACCGTATCGTGAAACTTATTTCTCACATCGGCAACGTGATGTTCTATTTGCAGTTTCTGCGCAAGTTGTCGGGCGTTCGCAATGTATTGTGGTTCAGATTCTTCAGTGTCGCATTCCGACCACGTGCGCAGTGTTGCTCCAACAACTTCGTGACCTTGTTCCTTGAGTAGCATTGCAGTCACGGAACTGTCGGTGCCACCACTCATTCCAAGCAGGATTCTCATATCGTCACGGGTTATTGTGTTTGTAGAGCCGTCCTTGCCAGGTGCCTTGGTTTTCGAGTTCCTTGTCAAGCAGTGCGACCACTTCAAAGTTCTTCATTCGGTTCCAACGGGGTGCCACCAGTTTGTCGGCGGGCGATACGCTGACAATTCTTGCGCCGCTGGCGGTCAGCTCGATGCCGGTTCGGATCGACAAGCAGCTGACGCTTCGTGCGGCGGATCCCGCGTTTGTCGTCACGCGCACTTCGCCGGACCGGACGAACGTCAACACGGTGCAGCGTGCGATCGAGGTCGCGGCGGACGGCGTGCGCTTCGAGAGCATCGTCCTTGGCGACGACGCCGATCCGTGGGCGGGGGCCTTTGTCCACGTCCTGCCGGGAGCGACGCTGACGCTGGGCGACGGTGCCGTCGTCCGCAACGTCCGCGGCACGTTCCTGTTGCGCGAAG
>CALCFP010000460.1 GCA_937900725.1 uncultured Bacteroidota bacterium
TGGACAAGTTGTGGTTGAGACAAAAGGTATGAGCAAGAGTTTCGGTGAAAAACTGGTGCTGGACGATATCGATTTTGTGCTCGAACGAGGGCAGAAGGTGGCGTTTGTTGGCCGTAATGGCGAGGGCAAGACAACAATGTCGAAGGTGATTCTCGGCATTTATCCTTGTGACGGCATTGTCAAGATTGGACATAATGTCAAGATTGGCTACTATGCACAAAACCAGAGTGAGATGCTTGACGACAACAAGACTGTATTCCAGACAATTGACGAGATTGCAAAGGGTGAGATTCGCACAAAAATCCGTGACATACTGGCGTCGTTCCTTTTCCGTGGCGAGGATATCGACAAGAAGGTGAGCGTGTTGAGCGGTGGCGAAAAGGCGCGTCTTTCTATGGCGAAACTGTTGCTTGAGCCTGCCAACCTGCTTGTGCTCGACGAACCGACCAACCACTTGGATATGCGTTCGAAAGATATTCTTAAACAGGCACTTATAGCATACGACGGCACATTGATAATAGTATCGCACGACCGTGACTTTCTTGACGGTATGGTAAACATCGTCTATGAGTTCCGTCATAAGAAGATGAAGCAGCATCTGGGCGGAATAAGCGATTTCCTTTATCGTAAGAAACTTGAAAATATGGAGCAACTGAACGCTGTGCAAAAGACAGTTAAGCCGGAAAAACCGAAAGTTCAAGCGCAATCGCAGCCTGTTTCGAAATTGAGTTACGAGGAGCAGAAGGAAGCCGAAAAACGTCTGCGCAAGGCGAAAAAGGCTGTCGAGGATTGCGAGGCAAGAATTGTCGAACTTGAATCGTCAGTTGCAGATATGGACAATCAGTTGGCCAATCATCCAGAGAATGCAACTGCCGAATTCTTTGAAAAATATGAGGCTCTGAAGAAACAACTCGCCGACGAACTCAACAATTGGGAGACCTGCACGGCGGAGTTGGAAAAACTTGACGCTTGATTTTGCCTTACAAGAACATAAGCATATAGAACGGCAGGGGTGTCACGTTGTCGATAGTCTCGATGTTGAATTTGCTGAACACTATGGCTTTGTTAATCTTGTCGGAATCCGATTCTATTATCCTGTCGAGTGATGCGTGTCTTTTGTAGTCGTTGCCAGATTTGACTTCAATAACCGATATTTTCCCTTCATCCTGATATACGAAGTCGAGTTCCTGCCGGCTTTTCTTGTCGTAATAGTTCAGGTTTATGCCTTTTTTTACAAGTTCCTGTGCGACAAAGTTCTCCGTCAGGTAGCCTTCGTTAATGTCGATTTTGCCGTTCATCACTTCGAATTGAATGCGGTCGAGGCTTGTTGAGCACAGCAGGCCTGTGTCGTGCAAAAACAGTTTGTACAGGTTGCGTTTCTCGCTGAATGAGAATGGCAGTTCGAATTTGCTTACGTTGAACGAAAAATATGCTATTCCAGCGTCGGCGAGCCACATTGTGGCGTCGCCGTATTTGCGTTGCGAAGCACCTTTTTCGAGGTCGGCCAGAATGAACCGCTTGTCTTGTTTGCATAGTTGTTGCGGAATTTGGTCGAACACCATTTTCGCGAGATGTTTTTCCCTGTCGGCGTATTTTGCAATATCGTTTCTGTAACTCATCATTATGTTACGCTGAATGGTCAGCGTTTTTTTAAAGTCGATGCCAGTGACAAACGAATTGACAGCCTGTGGCATTCCGCCTACAATCAGGAATTGACGGAACAATTTCATCATCTGCTCGTGCATAAATGCCGGAACAGGCGTGTTTGTGTCGTAGTATTTTCGCAATTTGCCTATTATGTCGTCCGTGATGCCAGATGCCCATAGGAATTCTTCGAAATCAAGAGGGTACATTTTTACTTCTTGCTCAAATCCGACGGGAAATGATGATACGTCTTTGTAGTTGATGCCTAAAAGCGAGCCGGACTCTATTATGTCGATTCTGCCGTCTTCAATGATCTTGTTAGCTGCCTTGAAACCAAGAGCAAATGTATCCATACCGGCAATATATGAATGGAAGATATCTTCAAGAGTAAATGAACCTCTTCTTGCCTTTGAGTCAAAGTTGAGACC
>CALCFP010000461.1 GCA_937900725.1 uncultured Bacteroidota bacterium
TGGCAGTAAAAAGGTCAGTTCACTGCTCGAGTTGGCAGGCAAGACTGTCTATGTGGTGAAGAATTCCGCCTTTGCCGAGCGTCTGCATAATGTTGAATCTGAAATCGGCGACTCTATAAATATTGTTGAGGTTGAAAAGATTGATTCCGAGCAACTTATAGAACAAGTGGCGAAGGGAGAGATAGACTATTGCGTCACCGATGAGGATGTGGCTATGATAAATCAGACCTATTATCCGTCGCTTGACATTGGCACGGTTGTCTCGTTCCCGCAGAATATGGCGTGGGCCGTGAGCAAGGACAATCCTGTTCTCCTGGATTCTATAAACAGTTGGATATCTGCGATGAAAGGCTCAACGCACCATATGGTGCTGTACAAGAAATATTTCAAGGACCCGAAGACCCTTACCCGCGCGCAGAGCCCTTATCAGTCGTTCAAAGGCGGGTGCATTTCAGTTTACCATTTTTACCCGGCTTCGCCTTATCGATGGCGCAGATCTCGGAATAGAATTCTGCCAAAAATACAGCAAGATAATAGATTGGGACTGGCGTCTCTTGGCCTCGCTTATTTATCAGGAATCGCATTTCAGGCACGATGCAAGGTCGTGGTGTGGCGCATTCGGACTTATGCAACTGATGCCCGAGACAGCCGAAAAATACGGCGTCGACACTACTTCAACGCCAGAAGAAAATATGAAGGCAGGTGTCAAATACCTGAAATGGATTGATAAACAGTTGGCCGATTCCGTGACCGACAGGCAGGAACGCATAAAGTTCGTGCTGGCATCATACAATATCGGGCTCGGACATATTTTGGATGCCCGCAGAGTGGCGCAGGCCAACGGCGTCGACCCAAATGTGTGGGACGATGGCGTCGATTTCTTCCTGCTTCACAAATCGGACCAGACGTATTACAACCCTGACTTGGTGAAATCGGGATATTGCCGTGGCGACGAGACGTTCAATTTTGTCAAGGAGATAATGGAGCGTTACAGAATTTATACAACGCTGATAAAATAGTGTGCGATTGCTAAAGGAAAGTTCTATAAATTGCTTTGTAGTGGTTTTGAAGATTTTGTCAGACAGATTGATGACTTGAGCGAAGGAGCAGTGCGGGCACTGTGACTGAGTGAGCAAGATGGCGACAAAAATTCAAAAAGCACACAAAAGATTGAAGAATGGCCCATATCAAAAAAAATTAAATCGGGGAATTAATAGAAATTCCCTAAAAATTATCAGTAAATCTGCACTTTGTAATTTAACGCCAAAAACAGATGCTTGTCAATATCGTCACAGAATGTTCGTTGCTGTTGATTCTGCTCTATGTTGTTTTGATAATCAGTTATATACACGGTTTTTGCAAGGTATCGGGACAGCCAAGTTGTTCTGGCGGGAAAAAATCTGTCAGTGTAATAGTTCCATTTCATAACGAGTCGGGCAATATCCGAAAAACTTTGGAGTCGATTCTCGGGCAGGAGACAGATGCTGATTTTGAGGTTATTGCAGTAGACGACCACAGCACAGATGACTCTCGTCAGGTTGTTGAAAAAATTATGCAAGCCGACTCGCGGTTGCGTTTGGTTTCTTCAACCTTGCACGGCAAGAAATCGGCTTTGGCAGACGGAATAAAATTGGCAAGGTATGATGTCGTTGCCACAGCCGATGCTGATTGCTTTTATCCCAAGCAATGGCTGGATGCGATGTCGGCAACGTATGAAAAATCGGAATGTGTGTTATTAGCAGGTCCTGTAAAGATTGGAGATGCAGACAGTTGGTTCGGAACGTTTCAGTATGCCGATTTTGCAAGTCTGGTCGGCAGTGGCATAGGGGCAATGGGTTGTGGACATCCGATAATGTGCAATGGCGCCAATCTGATGTTTTCAAAAAGACTTTTCGAGTCATTTGACAATCCATATAACACTGAATATGTGTCTGGCGATGACGTGTTTCTGCTTCATAAAGTTAAATCTGCAGGCGGAAAAATCTGTTTTACAGCACAAAATGAAACAATTGTTTTGACATCGGCAATGCCTACCATAAGAAATTTTATGCGTCAGCGAATACGTTGGGGTGGAAAAACCACAGGCTACCGCGATGTCGACAGTTTGCTGGTCGCATTTCTGGTGGCATCAGTTTCGATGCTTATGTGTTGCGGATTGTTTTTATTGCCCATTTCGGCAAAACCGCTGTTGTGTGCATATCTTCCGAAATTGTTTGTTGACACACTATTCCTGATGGCAATATGCAAAAGGCTTGGTGGCAGGCACTTGCTATGGTGGATGCCCGTGTTCGAACTGCTGGTTTGCGTTTATACAGCGACAGTTGCGATAGTTTCGCTAGTATGGAAAAAGGGCAAAAGAAACCATAACATCGCATAATTGGCGCGTTATATGCTTTTTTTAATATTTTTGTGGCGTTTTAAACGTCAGTTGGCGAAATGAACGATAAGTTGTATCCGTTGAAATTCAAGCCTATCCTGAAAGAGAAGATCTGGGGTGGCAACAAGTTGGCAACAGTCTTGAACAAGCCTCAAGGAAATTTGCAAAACATAGGCGAAAGTTGGGAGTTGTCAGGGTTTGGTGAGGATGTCTCAGTCGTTTCAAACGGATTCCTGCAGGATAACACTATCGAAGAACTTATTGAGGTATATATGGGCGACCTTGTGGGTGATGCCGTATTCTCAAAATTCGGTACGACATTCCCTTTGCTTTTTAAATTTATCGAAGCCAGCGACAATTTGTCCATTCAAGTACATCCGAACGATGATATAGCCAATAAACGTCATAATTCGTGGGGAAAGACGGAAATGTGGTACGTTCTTGAGGCAGAGCCTGATGCCAAGTTGGTTGCTGGTTTTAACTGCCCAATGGACAGGCAAAAATATCTTGATCATTTCAACAACGGAACATTACGCGACATTGTGAAATGGGAACAGGCAAAACCTGGCGATGTGTTCTTTATTCCAGCAGGTCGTATACATTCCATTGGCCCTAATATCTTGTTGGCCGAAGTGCAACAATCGTCTGATATCACATACCGTATCTACGATTGGGACCGAGTGGACGCAAACGGCAATTCGCGCGAACTTCATACCGATTGGGCTGTTGACGCTATCGATTATTCCTTCAGCAAGGAGTACCGTACACCATATGTCATAAATAAGAATAAGAGTACAAAAGTTGTAGAAAATCAATATTTTACAACCAATATACTCGATTTTGACAAAGAAATTGAAATTGATTACGGGCGGTTGGATTCGTTTGTGGTGTATATGGCAGTCGAGGGAAAAA
>CALCFP010000462.1 GCA_937900725.1 uncultured Bacteroidota bacterium
GTTCATCACGTTTCCGCACGGGTCTGTAAGATTCTTGACGCTTATGCTATTTTCGCCAGAATTAATTGTCTTTCTGAATGTTAAAATCAGATTACAGCCATCGGTCGCATATTCAATTGGGTTGCCGATGCCTTTAAGCATATAATTTGAAAGGTCCTGCAAAGTCGATTCTGAAGGCATTTCCGAAAGTTCGACAAGAATCTTATTTTCCGTCAGTGGCTGAAATGAAACTATCCTGACAGGCGAATTGTCGATGTTGTTGGCAAACACAGAGTTTTTCGTGCCAGGCGTACCACCTTGCTTGTCGGTTGAATAAGCCCAGTTTTGCCAACCGCCACAAGTATTGTTCGGGTCGATGCGTTCCAATGCCCAGCCACCCTCGTTTTTCACAATGTCCTTGACAGATGTCTCGGTGTACGAAAGGCTGTCGATGACGACATTTTCAGGCGATATCAACAGCAGTGTCTTGCCAGTATTTGTCAGGTTGGTTGTGGTTATTACAGATATGGCCTTGCCGAAAACCGCAAATGAATCAACAGCCGAAGAACTTGTCAATATCAGGTATTCGCCTTTGCCGATTACGGAATCAGGAAATTGGCGGACGCTCCCGCTTATGTCGAGTTTCCAGCCTCCAAGATTGAAGTTTCGGTTGCTGTTGTTGTACAATTCAATGTAGTCGTAGTTGGGCAACCCGACGGTTGGTGTCGGGTCGAACATCAGTTCGTTAATGACCAGTTCAAATGGTTCGGCAGGCGGAATGAACGAGAAAGTGGCTTGTTGCGACGTGATTTCGGCACCGTCGGCACTCCTGACGCCAGAAACAGTCAACACGTAGGATCCTTCCGCGATGCGCTTTGTCGATAGCGTAACCATTTGAGGCTCATCGGAATTGTATTCCACACTCTCAATCTCGATGCCAGGAATGGCGTAATTTTTCTTATCCGATGCCGTGGCAGAATCAATCTTGTCCGAAAATTCGGCCACAATGGTGTTGGCGTCGGTGCAGGTTGCCGACAGAAGGCTGACAGGAGCACGTTTCAGGCTGACGCAAACATTGTCGGCATAGAACATTCCCGCCCGCGTCTTTGAACACGAAAAATAAAAACCGTGATAAGGCAACTTGTTGTATTTGTTGTCAGTAAACTCGTCGGTGAAGACAAAATCCGCTCCTGCCGTATCAACCTTGTAGCCGATAGACCAAACGCCCTTTGGCTGACGCTGTATCTCAAAATCGACCGATGTGTTCGGCTCTGACCATACAAGCGGTGTGGCAAAAATTATTGACTTCTTTCCTGCGTCGTACCTTATCATTACAAACTCCTTTGACGAGCCACTCATACAGACCCCGACAGCATATCCGCTTAAAGATGAACTTTTTAGCGTATCGTTATCAGACATCAGAAAGTAGCCGAACTTGTTTGACGTCGAAGGTGTGAAATTCCCTGTCTGAAGATTGAACTTCCAAGTTGTCGTGCCCATATCGAACGAACAGTCGGAGTATTTTGCCGAAATGTAACTTACTGTGGCAGTGTCTGCTAAATTATGTTTTAGGCGTGAGCCCGATTGATTGTCGACTGTCCAGTCGGCAGTGTTGCTCCAACTGTCCAGATTCCCGCTGTCAAAACAGTCGAAAAACAGCGTATCGGTAGTTTGGGCGCCGTTTTGAGCATATAAAAGGTTATTGCCAAAAAATATTGACAGGCAAATTAGGCATAGAGAGATTTTTTTGTTCATCTTTGTACGATTTTCAAAAATCAAGGTTCATTGACTTATCGTTTTGAATAATAGTTTTTTACAAAAAACGCCATTTAAAACATAAGCGTGCTAAAGATAGAAATAAAGGATTTAATAATAAATGTTTTGACTATGAAAGTAGCCGTTGTTGGTGCCAGCGGTGCCGTTGGCCAGGAATTTTTGAAGATTTTGAACGAAAGAAATCTTCCTATTGATGAGTTGGTCCTGTTTGGATCGGCTCGTAGTGCAGGAACCTCTTACGAATACAAGGGTAAGAAGATCGGGGTTAAGGAACTGAAGCACAACG
>CALCFP010000463.1 GCA_937900725.1 uncultured Bacteroidota bacterium
TTTCAACGAAGCCTTGCCTATGGCATTGAACGACTACGTGGAAGGAAAAACGGAACTTGATGTGCTGGCCGCCACTTGCAGCATCTTCACTCGCAAGAAAGGAGCCACACCCTTTATGGTATGGTCTCCAAATGGAAGACAATATGTGCCATGCGACCTTTATGAAACAGGAGGGGCGGTCTATACGAATTTGTACACGGCTGCGGCACATTCAATAATGTCATACGCTAAGAATCACGGGAAAGAGCCTTCGGAAGTGGTGGCAGAATTTGGCTCTGTCTATGGTAAGCAAAAAAAAGGTAAACCCCTGCTTTCAAATGTTCCAGGGGAAGGATACGAACCTTTTGATGTTGATTTTTATATCAGAACGGATGTGGGAGAAGACAGAATCAAATCTATTTTCGTAATAACCGCACTACCGATACGCCAAGTTAACGGAGAGGAATTTCATAACTTGTTAATGTCTGACAATCGTAATCTGGAAGACTTTTTGCAGGATTTAATTCCAGATTTGTATAGCCGTATTGTAGGCACAAACTTCTATTATCGGCATAATACGGAAGACCGAATAGATGAAATCAACAAATGCCTTAATGAGAAAATAGACAAAGTAGTTCTTTCCCCAACCGACAAGGCACTATTAAAGAAATTCTACGACAGCCATCTTGGACTTATCCTGTCCGTTCATAAGATTATGACAGAGGGCGAAAATGACACCGTTTGTTATGAGGCGCACCAAGATATATTAAAGAAGTTGCTTAAACAACATCGGCAGTAGTCGGTATAGTGTCACCCGGCGATATGGCGGAATCAGACAAGGGACAGCTAAAGAAAATAAAAATATGAAGGAAAAAACAAAGATTTTTGTTGACATGGATGGCGTGCTGGTAAACTTCCAGAGTGGTATTGACAAGCTTGACGAAGCAACAAAGCGCAAAGCCTCAATTCATTGCGCGCATCACATCAAGGTCAGGATTATGCCCTATCAGTTTTTACTAGAACCTGAAACAGGAAAATGAAGGGACAATCTTCCAAAACATATCAGTGAAACGGCTTTTGACGCTCTAAATAACAACGAAGTCGTTGGTCTTGACCCAGCCCTTGTTGCCATCAGACAGTTTAATCTCGCTCCAATCGTCCTGCAGGTTTGTGACCTTGACCTTAAGACCTTCGTGAATAAGGAACAACTCCGTTCCCATATTGTCAGGCGAACTCTTGACCACAACCGAAGGAGTGACAACAATGGCATCAGGCTCGTTCATCAACATATCCTTTTGCTTGCCCGAAAATCGGAACGAAAAGAACGCGCCAATGAGCAGCAAGAATCCGATGCTGAATGCCACCTTACGTAGCATCATTCTGTCAGACAGGAAGAAAACCATGAAAAGCACCAAGCAGACGACAAACGACGCGACACTGATTATTGCCCACTGATTTGACGTAAAGGCACGTACAACCGACTGTCCCCAAGTCTTCAGGAAGAATTCAGGCAAGACATCAATCTTATCGACAACGTGAGTGTTGGCAAGTTGAAGATTGAACCGAATGTCCTCATCAGTTGAATTCAACTTCAGTGCGCGCTCGTAATTTGCTATTGCATACGGGAACTTGTTCGATTTATAATACGCATTGCCGAGGTTGAAATAGAGTTCAGAAGATTCATATCCTTGACTAACAATGTTTTCATATATGGCTATCGCCTGTTCGTATTGAGTTGCCTGATAACAAGATGAAGCGGAATCGAGTTCTGCGGTAAAATTGTTTGCAAATGAAGCCAATGGCGACATTGCAACAATTGTCAATATGATTATTATGCGTTTCATTGTCTGATTATTTGCTATTTAACCTTTTGATCAAGTTTTGATAATGTCTTGTCGGCCCTACGGAAAATTTCATCCATTCCACCCGAAACAGCCGATGGTGCGTAACGCGCGAACTCACAAGAGTTGAGCAAATCGAGAAGTTCGTCAATCAACTGGCTGTCAACAGAATGTCCGCTCAAAATCTCGGTCACATTGTCCTTTGACAGATTTGCGACAGGAATAGACAACTTATCGCTCAAATATCCCCAAATGCCTTTCAGCAACTCGTCGTAGAAT
Organism: uncultured Bacteroidota bacterium; assembly: GCA_937900725.1. Taxonomy (GTDB): domain Bacteria; phylum Bacteroidota; class Bacteroidia; order Bacteroidales; family SZUA-534; genus RUG13583. The sequence goes on from CALCFP010000463.1 coordinate 2,100, forward strand.
TGAGCTTCCTGCCCTTGCTTCATATATTTTGATGCCTGACGCAGACGTTTTTTCGACACCTTGCTTGCCTTCCTGTTCTTAACCGCCGCTTGATTTGCATTCTGCTTTATTTGTGCCAAACGGAACAAGATGATTGCTACAAACAGCAACAATGGTAGCAGATAACAACCATAAAACAGTGTTGTTCCGAAAAGAAATTCCTTTTTACGTTCAAGCTTCTGAACTGGCTTTATGTAGCGGATATCCTTGCCTATAAACTTGACATCTTCCTTGGTAAGAGCCTGAACCACACCCGAATTGGCTTCTGAATCGCCCTCACCTTTCTCGACACTGATGTTAAACTCCTGGCTTGTCAGTGTCTTGTATGTCTTTGTTTTAGTGTCGAAATAACTAAACGTGACTGGTGCTATGCGGTAGTTGCCTGCATAACGCGGTATGAAAAGATAGTCGAAAGTGACCGAACCTGACATTCCACTGGCATCAGTCTTGATGTTTTGTGTTGTCTTTGGATCGTAGACGTCAATGTCGGGCGGGAAATCAACCTTTAGGTTATTGATAAATTTCAAGTTGCCGCTACCGCTAATCTTCACTTTCAATGTCACAGCATCGTTGGCTTTGACTTCGGTCTTGTCAACAGAAGCATTCATTGTGAAATTGCCCACGCCGCCCGAAAAATCGGCAGGTTTGCCTGCAGGCATTGGTTCGACATTGATTTTCACTGGCTTACTGCTCAATTTATTCTGCACAGAGCGATAAGAACCGCCAAAGAAATCGTCGAAAGGATTGTTGCTACGTACACGTGTGCGCGTAAGGACAACAATCTCCATTGGGTCGATGGTCAATTCGCCAGAACGTTGCGGCATCAGTAACACTTTTTTCAGAAGACCCGTTGTGTAAATTTGCCCGTTGACGTTTTCACGTTGCAGATTAATCTGTTGTGGCGACTCCAAATCGCTACTCCAAAATCCGGTAAACGGCGGAAACTTGACATCTTCAATTCCTGCAATGTCCTTTCTTGTGTATAGTTTGATAGTTGCGACCAAATATTGCCCTTGATATAGGTTCTTGCGGTCGACGCTGACAGCCACAAACAGGTCGTCAGATTTCAAGTCGGGGTCATTGACAGCTGTAGACTGGCTGCCAGCATTTGCCTGCCCTTGTTTCTGGCTTGCACTTGAATTTTGACGTGAGCCTGCAACCACCTCAATTGTCAAAGGATTTGACTCATACGTTTTTCCGCCTGACTTAATTGAAGCTGAAGGTATTGTGAACTTACCTTCCTTAACAGCCAATAAGATAAATGTATAAGTGTTGGTTACACTTTGTGTCATATCGCCATTAATCCACTGAATGCTACTGCTAGAGGATTGATTAGGTCCAGAAAGGACTTGGAAATCCGCAATTTCAGGTTCGTTAAAGCCATTGCCCTTGGCATTCAGTACAAACTGAAGACGGAATTGCTCGCCAACCTCGACGGCACCTGGTGCGTTTGCGGTGAATGTGACATCGTCAGCCTTGACTATGTTGCCTGCACTTACCATCAACATAAATGCCAACGAAACACGATATATCCAACATTTATTTTGCTTATTCTGCATTGTTTACAACAATTATTGTTCTGCTTAATAGAGATTGCAAATTTACGTTTTTTACATTATCTAGCACTCAAACGCCATTAATGTGATTACCAATCTTTTTGTGTACGACGTTTTTGTGGTTGTGCTTTCTGCTTTTGAACCTTGTCTTGCACATCCTTCTCGTCGTTTTCCAAAGCCTCAAGGATTCTCATGGCGTCCTCTTTCGACATTTGCTCATCATTATTTTCTTGAGGTTGTTGCTGTTGATTATCCTGTTGCTGTTCTTGATTTTGCTGGTTATCCTGATTCTGCTGATCTTGATTTTGCTGATCTTGGTTCTGCTGTTGATCCTGATTTTGATCTTGATTCTGTTCCTGGTCCTGATTCTGCTTGTTCTGGTCCTGGTTTTGCTGTTGCTCGTTCTGCTGCTGTTTCAACTTGTCTTGAGCCCACGCCAGGTTATACTTTGTGTTCAAGTCGCCAGGATTGTTTCGCAAAGCATCCTTGTAGGCTTCGATTGCCCCTTGCAGATTGTTGCCTTGAAGCAGGCAGTTGCCCAAGTTATGGTATGCTGCAGCACGCTTCATCTTGTCAACATCAGTCTTGGCTCCCAATGCCTGATACTGGCGAGAAGCCTCGTCCAAACGGTTTTGGCGGAAAAGAGTGTTGGCTAAGTTGTAGGATGCATCCCAGTTGTTGGGGTCTATCTCCAAAGCCTTTCGGTAACTATCTTCGGCCTTGATGAGCAAAGTGGAGTCGGAATGAGTAGTGTCTGAAATAAAATCATTGTATTGACGATTTCCTTGACGAATGTCTCAAGTCCATCGGCACGGGACTCGGTTACCCCGCGATGATGAACGACGAGGTCAACTTGCCGGCGCTTCTGAGCTACGGCTACGACGAGGAGGACGTCCGCTGCCAGGGCGGCTTCGAGCAGACGGTCATCCGCCAGGGCGACCTGTGGTGGCACGACTTCCTCTGGTTCGTGAAGACGATCGAGAAGGTCGGCATGCGACCGTGG
>CALCFP010000464.1 GCA_937900725.1 uncultured Bacteroidota bacterium
CCTCGCCGTTAGTTTCGCCATAACAGTCTGGGTTTGTGGCACTTGTCAACTTCAAGGCAAGCATTTTTTCCGGTTCCTCAATAATGGCAATTACATCAGAACGCTTGCCGTACCTGTCTTCGACACGGATATGGTACGTTCCAGCCTCCAGTTGCTCCATGGCCAACACTCGCGAATTGGCAAGCAACGTATCGGCATAGAAATAGTCTCCCTTGAGTATCTGAATGTTAAACGGGCCTTCTCCTCCGTCGATATGGACATTGGCCGACCCATCGTCATAGCCTGGGCGGGTGACTTTCATGATATTGGTGACAAGCAGATTTATAAGTTCATACTTGGCAATGCTGAATTCGGCATAACGCGACTCGCCCTTTGGCAACCTACACTCGAGCACGTATGAGCCTGGCGTCAGCTTTGTAAGCTCGAACTGCATGCCGGAAGGCACAGTGTCGTAAACTATGGAATCGTTCCTATCGGAGAAAAGCACCATACGTACAAAGCCTGTAGTGTCCGATGTAAACCGTGCCGTGCCATCGTTTTTGTCAACGCCTGTCTCATTTGTTACAGTGTCCGTCTTCAAAGGCATATCGCCATTGGTTGGCAGCTTTACAATCTTTTGCACATCGCAACCAACATCATCCTTTACTTCAATCTGATATACACCGGCATACAATCCGCTCCATTTTTTCTCTGTGCTGGTCTCGCCTGTGTACATATTGGTCCACAGGTATGTATATGGGTTCACGCCACGGCTGGCAATGGCCTCAAGACTGCCTCCTGCATATTGGCGAAGGCCAGGAAAAACCTTTATTACCGAAACCGTCACATTGGTATCGCGCACCTCAACATTAGTCAACACCCTGCAGTTGTTCTTATCTACAGTTGCCACTGTATAGGCTCCTGCCGGGAATGTTCGGCTAAATACCTCCTTGTAAACAATATCTTCGGTCTTCAAGGTGTCGTTGAATCCAAAATCGTAGGCAAAAACCTTGTACGGCGCAGCTCCGCCTTTAATGTCAACGCCTATGTAGCCGTCGTTTTTGCAAGTGGCCGGCTTGGTAACCGGCAACGCCACCAAACTGTCTTGCGACTCGATGGTGACATATTCTGAATATACAACTCCAGCCGCATCGATGACGCTAACCTTGTATGTGCCTGCACTCAAAAGGAATATGTGCATGGCACTGTCAAGTCCCACCGTATCTGTTTTGACATTGACAGCCTCAACAGTGTCTTTTGCAAGAAGGTTTGTATAACGATATCTGCCCCAGCCACCTGAAGGAACTATCTTAACCGAATCGGGCGCGCCGTTGCAAAGGCCTATCTTTGTTGTGGCAGTAAATGTCAGTGGCGCATCGGGCTGTATGAACTTGCCTGTAGTTGTTGTGTCAGCGCAACCTTTATGGTCCTTTACTGACAAGATATGTAGGCCTGGATAGAATTTTTCCAATAGAATTGGAATGCTATCAACAGCATTTCCAATGCTGTCAGGCATAATGGAATCATGAAGGAATATGCCAAAACGGCCTTTGTTGCCACCAGTTACATATACTTCCACATTACCGCCAGGCTTGCCATACTCTGGGATTATGGTGTTTTGAGATGGGAAAGACAATTTTAATGGATCAGGCTCTTTGACTTCAATTGCAAATGACTTTCCGCTCATTTCATTCCAAGGTATTGAATCAGATTTTGGGCGAGTAACGCAACCATATATATCAACAAGGTCTATCTTATAATAGCCAGATGACAAGTTGTCTATTGTGACAAACGGAAGTGACTTCTGACTATCGTTATAATAATTCCAGATTCTGTCATCGACACTGATGGAATCTTTTACATAACCATTTGCAATGGTTGTTTCCGTAACGGGCGGTACGCTGACACTGCTAATTGCTTCATATATTGAGTCATTATTCTCCGTTATTCTCAGCTTATACAAATTATACGAACTAATTGGATTTGAACCTTTAACACTATCTATCAATATCTTGCCGTCTTGCCAGCCATTGCAGGTTACTGAATCGAAATGAGCTGCAGTGACGTATGGATTTCGGTATTTGCGCAATGTGGTGTCCTTTGTCAGCACACACTGATTGCTGTCAAATACCGTTATTTTGTATTTGCCTGGATAATAGCCTTCAAACTTTGCAGCATCGGTGGTTACTGTGCTGTCTTCTTTGACGCTATGAGGCTTTAGGTATTCAAGTTCGCCATATTGGTTTTTAGTAGTAGCCCAATAAAAATTTAATGTGTCAACAAAATACCTATACCCTTCTTGGGCAGGAATGCCTCCAGTTGCCTTAACCTCAAATGAGCCGTTTGCCATGAGTTCACATATTGGGTCGTTGGGTGTGAATGTTGCAAATTCAATGGGTGATGGTTTTTTGATTTGATACGTGCGTATGTTTCGAAATGGACAATCGTGCACTGTGTCCCGGATATAAATGGTGTAACTACCTGAATCCTGCACACTTATAGTATCTACCATTCCCGTTATGGGTAGCCCACCAATATTTTTTGTTGTATCTGAATTAATAAAAACGTATTTGTACTGAAATGCATTGCCTTTCGTGTAACCTCCTTTTATGGTATCTATGACGATGTCTGTATTACCACTATACGAGCATAAAAAATCATTCGGTATAACTTCTGCCTTTAGCGAATCTACATGGTACTTACTTAGTCCAGTAATCTTGTAATCTGCCGACCTGCAATAGCTAATGTTAAACGATGATGTATGCTTACTGTTGTCGCTGCCAAAGGTCAATTTATTACTTTCATTATTGTCATCTGTTTTAGTTTCAGAAACCGAGGACTTTACCTGATAACTAACATCATCAACGTCATTGCCCAAGTCTGTGTTGTTTATTGTTTTTGTATCACCCGATTCAACAAATTTTTCACCGTTCAAATTGCTTTCAAAAACAGTATTATCATCTTTTGCCTTTTTGGGGTTTAAGGTGAATTTTAAATCGCTATTATTTTGATTATAGCATGTTGGTTTTGTTGTATCAATTTTATGCGCCAATGAATAGCCTACCAATGTATCACCTGCTATTTCGAACTCGCCTATTTTCCATTCCTTATCAGCTGTATCTCCTGGTTTTCTATATTTCAAAACAATGTTATATTCATCTTTACTAACACTTTTAATGACAAATGAGCTAGGCACACCAGTGTTTGATTTTATTTCATTGCACGTGTTTTCGCTATTACCTTTTTTTAAAACAACGCTATAGCCATCTGCCACCAAATCATTTTTTTCTACATCGCTTACTGAGTAAAACAGAGTATCGTTGCTTTGCCGTATGCTGACATTGCCCACTATGGCCGGGGCATTAATAACAACCGATGTGCTCACCTTACAGCCGTTTTGTGTGGCTATTACTTCGTAGGAGTTGGCTGGCAAACCTGTTTTAGCCAATGTTGTAGTTTTATTATCAGTTTGGGATTCAGCAGTGCCACCATCTGCTTGCCATGTCCATGTGACATCGCCAATGGCATTATTTACTGTGACACTACATACTCCGTCTTCCCCCTCAATTGCTGTAACATTTGTGGCAAACGTTTTTGTTTTGTCTGAATCTATGGCAAACGTATAGCTTGAGAGTGTTATTGAGCTCCATTCAAATGTTATTATGCCAGATACGGCCTTTACAATGTAAGTGCCTACTTCAAGGCCACTGAACGTATATGAGGTAGTAGTAGTTGTTGTTGTTATTGTCTTATCTGCAATTGCGTTGCCATCTTTGAATAGCATCAGCTTGTCGTTGGCTGTCTGTGGGGTGTAGGTAACCAACAGTGTACCACCTGCCTCTTTACAATATGTGGCCTGCACGTTTGTTATGCCTGTACCAAAGTCATAATCATACGTAAATTTATCAGAATCCGTTGCTGACAGTTCTCTAATAAAAGTCAACGTTCCATTCTGTCCTAAACCGCTTATTTCCATTGTATTGCCTCGTGACGCGCTTAGGATTGGGGGTGTTCCATACTGCATTGTACCCATATCAAGGTACTTCAAAGTCATGCTGTAAGCGTAGCTACTGCCTTCCCATTCAGCCAGCATGGCCGTAGGCTCTACTTGTGTGGTTTCTACATATACATCAAATTCGGTTTCGCATCCGTCGGCATCTACAAGGGTGTAGGTCTCTTTACGGTTGGTGATGATGTTTAGTTTGTGGGCATTGTTGTCATCAGAATAAGTTTCGTTCTTAATCTTGTTGGCAAAATTCGTTTTCCACGTTTTTATTGGTACCTCATCTGGCACAAAGTTTTGCCTATATTTTTTGTTATCTTTTTCGTATATGACATAATAGCAGCCATTATCAGCATCATAGTTTGCATACAATATTGAAGTTACCCCCAATTGACGGATAGAATCACCTGCATAATGGATGTACTCCCCATCGTAATAGGCTGTACTCGAATACCTCGTTGTACCGTTCCATTTTCCAATATTCTCACCACATATTCCAAAATGGTAGAATGGCAAGCCTACTAGACTACTCGCGTACAAATCCAATTCGTAGTAATCCCACGCATTGGCATCGTAGCCAGGCCGTTTTTGTCGCAACAATACCATATAGCCGTTGGCATCAACGAACTCATACCTGTCTTTCAAATCCTCTTCGTCGCCGTAGCAGTAATAATCACAATAATTATCAGAACAATTACCACTACACTCTATGTCGTAATATACCTTATAATACCAACTATCATGACCGTATGAAAGTGTATGGACAAAAACAGTTTTAGGAAATTCCTTATGAATAAGCGTTGTCACTTCGCCTCTGCTGATGTCCTTTTTTGTTATTGTCATATCATAAACATCAGTTATATAATCAACGAATGATTTTGTAGCGTTGTCGATTCTGTAAACATTCAATTCAGAGTCATACAAGCCATTCTTGAGACAGAAGAAGTAGATGTCGTATAAGCCGGTTTCATTCGTTACAGGCAACACAATTATTGGTGAATAACCAAAATCCTTCACTTGGTAAGTCTCGTACTTGTATTCTCTTGTTGGTGTTGATGTTATGTTTTTGGGTGTCACCCACTCCTCGCGCCATGCGTTGTACTGCTCCTGGTAATAGGCTTGCCACTTCCACCATGGCGAATTCCCATATATTTCGCTTGCTGCAATAAGTGAATCGATTCGACTCTTATATGTTGTTACATTGTTTATGCCTATTATGCCCTCGTTTCCCTTGCTCGATTTAATGCTGTCTGTCTTTGCTAGTTTAATGCCAGTACTGATTTGTTTCTCACCTTTATACAAACTGTAAGGGCCACGGAAGAGGCTGTCGGTTATGTAATAGTTGACATACGGTTCCACCTTATCAGCCATATATTGCTCGCTTAGGTTTGTGGCCCCGTTTGTCAATGACGGTGTTTTATAGGCTACTGTTGCTCCTTCGGTGGGTATGGCGGGTATGTCGGTGGCTACATTTATGGTAAATTGCTCTGGCTGGATTTTTTCTTTGAATGTGTCATCTATTGCATCATTTTTTGCTTGTATTTGACATGTAAAACTCTCTACGTTGTGAATGTTAAAATTGTCTTTATTTTTCACTTGTACTATATAAACACCACTGTTATTATCCTTTGTTAAATTGAAATTTTTACCATTACAAAGGAATTCAAACTTTTCCGTCCAATTCAAACCTTGAAAGTTCTCAGGAATAATGCAAATATGGAAAGAGGAGTCCGTATCTTTGTTAGTGCGGTATATCAAATGAGTACACTTGGGTTTGCATACAAACTTTGCCGACACCATGTTGGTAGTGTTATCATTCCCTTGTATTATTCTGAAATAGATATCCTTCCCCATGCAATCGAAATAGTTGTTATCGGTTGCCGAGGGAAGCATATCGGCATACTGCACTTGCAATGTGCAATTCTTAGTTAATGAATTTTCGTATTGCACTATCGTTCGCCAAGTTTTTCCCCCATTCAAGCTACACTGAAGTACGCAATTGGTTGACTCATTAAAACTTGTGTTTGCCACAAATTTTATTTGCAAAGGTGTTTCTGTACCCCAATAGCCATCAGCCCCTGAAATAGAAACCACACTTATTGTCCCTATGTTGGCAGCAAGCAACTTGCAGAAGGGAAATATTATCAAAAAGACGACAAGTAGTATAGATTTCATAAAAAGCCTATTCATTCTTTACGCAACGGTAAACATAACGTCCATGACTGGGAGTATCCGCCCATATACGTTCCACACCTTTATTGCCACTCCAAACAACTCTAACAATTGGTGTATTTTTTGTTTCATCAAAAGTGCTTGTAAGAAATGCTACCATTGTACCTAAGCACGAAGGTGTATTTTCTATAATTTCAATCCACCCATAAGGTCTTGCATTGAACGCTCCCCAGCCATCTAATATGGTTTCGGTAGAATCGATTGATTTCCATTCGTTTTTTGACATCAGTTTTTGTGCAATGTCAACCTTTTGACCAACAAATTTTATTGTATCACTTAATTCTTCGTCCCATGAAAAACCATCAACATTCCTCTTATAATTATATATATCCAAAGCGTCTATTGCCTCATATTCATTGCAGTCTTGTTTTTCCACACCATAAGTATATTCCAAATCCTGCCAATCGTCATCTGATGCAAGATGAAAACCTTCTGGTATTATTTCACTATCAAATACACGGTAAAGACAGGCCTTAAAACCTAATGGCGAAGTTGCCATATAGGAATACCCATTTTCCCCTCTCAAATCCTCCAAAAGCCAAGTGCGATTGCCAATCTGGCCCATACGGTAAACGTTGAATTGCTTGTCGGCGGCGTATGTGGCACGGTCGAGGAAGATATAGTTTACGGGCGCTGCTGTAACGGTGAATGGCGTGCCTTCCACCTCGCCGCTAAATGTAGCTGTAAAGCTGTAAACCACTGGCTCATAGTATTGTGCCTTGGAGTCGTCCCACCACTGGTGATAGACGGTGTATTTTGTGCCAAACTCCGAGCCGGCCGATATGTAGCATGAGTCTTGCGTAGCGGGAACCGTTATTGGCGTCTTGTCGTACTCGCAGTCCTTGTCGGGAGCGAGCGTTATGGTGGCGTCCTTCAACATGTCGTTGTGTTCCCATGTCACAACGGCGGCCCAATCACCCTCAACATTGTGCACCGTTATCTTTGGCGCCGTCACGTAGTAGAATGAGCGTATTTCAGATTTCTCACTTGTGTATGTATTTCCGTATCTCTCTCTTTCGGTCTGCAGGCACCAGTAGTATTTGGTGTTCGGCTCCATTTCACAGAAATAGTTCAGGCTGTCGGGTTCTGGGTATTTTCCTACGTAAACCCTAACCGAAAGGTCATCGGAATTGTTTTTAAAGAATTCAAAATCATCTATTTCTTCCTTTGAGGTGAACACCTTATTGTCGGTTTCGGCAAGTTGCACCTTGTCGTACGGGAACACAAAGCCTTTCTTTTCAGGTTCTGGCTCTGGGTCGTCTTTCTTGTCACATGAGTTGAATGTAATTGTCAGCGCCATCAAGGCAATTGCGGTTGTTAGAATTCGTTGTTTCATAATAAAATGGTGTTTAATATTGATATTCAATGTTTATCTGTTTTGTATGTGTCACGTGGCTTTTGCCAGGCAATTTATATTTAGCAAGTATAGGATAATTTCCTGGAGTAACGCTTGGTAAATTTGAGGTGGAAAGCAGTTTTTCAACACCGCTTGTAGATGCGTTCTTGCTAACATGGTTTGCCAAATAAACTTTTGTGTTGTAAAAATCTTTATTTATTGATTTTGAGACTGTATTGCAAATTGAGCCATACGCATTACGCGATGAGAACGCACCTGTTTCCACCTCGTTACCTGACAACTCGCGGTTTACCGCCATTCTGCCTATAGTGACAACACTGTCATTTGTAGGCGGTTTCAATCCGGAAACAATTGCCGCCACATCTTTGTTTGTATATAGCAATGGAGAAATCGTATTCGTGTACCATGGCGTATTCGGGTAGTCAGGAACAAGTATTATTAAGTTGTTTGTCTTGTCGTACAGATTATACTCCACATCATCAAACACTTCTGGCTTGGCCGTCAAGTCTTTAGTATTTGATATTAAATCGTACAAAGTACTTACAACCTGTCTTGCAACATACTTGTCTTTGCTTATCCCATCCATCTTCTCACTAAACGTGCTATAAGAGCTCGTCCTGAAATGTGCCGTGTAGATGTCGGTAACGTCGAGCACCTCCATGTTGCCTTCGGCGT
>CALCFP010000465.1 GCA_937900725.1 uncultured Bacteroidota bacterium
GGAGGCGTTGCGCAAATTCGCGAAGACACACACCTGCAAGCGTCGCGTCATTGTAACATACGATGAAGAACGCTCCATTGCCGACGAGTACGGGACTATAGATGTTATTCCGTGCTGGAAATGGCTTCTGGAAATTGAAAAATAAAAAGCCTATTCCGCATCAACAAAAAAGCCTCCCGAAAATGGAAGGCTTTTTTGTTATCGAATGATTCAATTCTACTTGTCCAAGTTTGGCTTTTCGAGTCCGAAACCCTTTCGGGCATCTTCGCGCTTTAGCATATACGCAATTACAATTGCCACAACGCCAAACAGCGCAAAAATGGTCATTGAAGGCGTATAGTTTGTAACGCCATCAACAGTGTTGGCCTCGTTTACCTTGCCAATCATAATCGGGACAAGCGACAAGCCGATGTTCTGGATATAGAAAATAAGCGCATAGGCAGAGCCAAGCAGTTGCATTGGAATGATTTTTGGCACCGACGGCCACATTGCCGACGGCACAAGCCCGAATGCGACGCCAAGCACTATGATGACTGCGACAGCAAGCCACCAAGCATTTACACCTGGCAATGCGAAAACCACGTGGACAAATGTCATAAGCACCGAGCCAATTATCATCAGGGTTGCGCCCTTTCCTATCCTGTCATAAAGACTGCCGAACAACGGAGTAAGGATTATTGTTCCGAACGGCAACATTGCAGGAATCAAACCTGCCAATTCTGAAGGAACTCCGTATTTGGATATCATCAGTTTGGTAGCAAACTTGAGGAACGGGAACACGCCTGCATAGAACATAAGGCAAAGAACTGCAATAAGCCAAAAGCCTTTGCTGGTGAATATCAACTTGAGGTCAGACATTTTAAACCCTTCTTCTGGCTTTTCGTCAGAAGCATAAGAGGCGTCGAGTTTCTTGTCCATAACGCAATAGACCAAGTAAGATATCATTCCAATGCAAAGCATTGCAACACCCAAGCCCACCGACGATGGCACACCTCCCATTTTTTCGGCAAACGGCAACGAAAATGCGAGTGCTCCTGCAGTGCCGACACGCGCCAACGCCACTTGCAAACCCATTGCCAAGGCCAACTCGTAACCTGTAAACCATTTAACCAAAATCTTGCTGACGGTTATGCAGGCAATCTCGCAACCTACGCCAAAAATGGCGAAGCCCAGACAAGCCCAGATAACCTGCATCTGA
>CALCFP010000466.1 GCA_937900725.1 uncultured Bacteroidota bacterium
ACGGCGCAAAAAGCACACGCCAATGTCGTTGCCGCCAAGTTCGTCGGATTGTTGCGTTGCCCAAAAGCCATTTGTTATATAGTCGTGCTGAAGTGTGCTATGTTGCTGAACCACACTTAATCCGCAGTGATGGTTTGTTATAACCAGGCCTTGCGCCGAAATCACCGAGCCCGTACAAAAGTGGCTAAATGGCGATCCGAGGTCGATAAATCCGACCACTGCGTTGTTCAGACATTCCTGATTGATGCTGTAGATGTCGTCTGCTGTAAGGTGCAACCCCATTTCAGACATTTCGCCAATGTTGTTCTCAAGCAGAAATGGCAACCACATACCTTCGTTCGCATTTGTCGAAAGTATTGTAGCCAAGCAAAATAGTGTAGCGAGAATCTTCTTCATAAGAATGATATTATTTGTGCAAAATAATAAATCTGTTGCATAGTCGATAAATAAAAAAAAACGACTGAATGGAAATGGGAAAAATGACTGAATGGAAATAGGAAAAACGACTGAATGGAAATTGGAAAAATGACTGAATGGAAATTGGAAAAATGACTGAATGGAAATGAAAAAAATGACTGAATGAAAATTTGTAAAGTATAGCAATATAAGTAAATAACATATTTATATAATGCACCATAATATTTGATAATTCATATTAAATAATGTCGGCTTGAATAATTGATAATAATATGTATTTTTGCATAAAAATTGGATATGGAAAACAACGATTACAAACCGAGATTCATTGACAAGCATATTGATGAAATGCTTGAGACATTCGGCGCCCTTTGCGTTGAGGGTCCCAAATGGTGCGGAAAGTCGTGGACATCGGCATTCCATAGTTCGAGTGTGATTTCGCTTGCCAATCCAAACGACAATTTCCAGAACCGAAGAATGGCGGAAATGAATCCAGCGCTTGTCCTTGATGGCGAAGAGCCGAGGCTTGTCGACGAGTGGCAGGTTGTTCCTCCCATTTGGGATGCAGTACGTTACCGTGTTGACGAGTCGCCCAGAAAGGGCCGTTTCATACTTACAGGCTCTGCCACACCCAATCACAAGGGAATAATGCATAGCGGTGCAGGTCGCATAGCACGGGTCAGAATGAGGCCGATGTCGCTTTTCGAATCGGGCGACTCAAGCGGAAAGGTTTCGTTGGAGGCCATTTGCAACAGCGACATTCAGCCAATGATGATTGGTGACGTCCGTTTGCAAGACATCATAAACTTGATAGTCCGAGGTGGTTGGCCAGCCAGTCTCAATTTGAGCATAGAGCGTGCAATGCAACTGCCACGCCAATATCTGAAGGCCGTGATTGAAGACGATGTCTATCAGATTGACGGTGTGCGTCGCGACACGACAAAAATCAGCCTTTTGTTGCGTTCATTGGCCCGAAACGAGAGCACGACAGTATCGAACAAGACGATAAAAAACGACATAAAAGCCATTGATGACGAAGATATTGATATGAACACCATTGCCAGTTATCTTGACGTTCTCAACAGGCTGTTTCTGCTTGACAATCTGCGACCATTCAGCGGAAACTTGCGTTCGTCGTTGAGGCTGAAACAAATGGAGAAGCGCCGTTTCGTGGACCCTTCGCTTGCCTGTGCGTTGCTCAAGATTACACCTAAAATGCTGTTCAACGATTTGAACACTCTTGGGTTTATGTTTGAATCGCTTTGCGTAAGAGACTTGATAATATATTCGCAGACATTTGATGGTCAAGTATTTCATTATCAGGATTATGATGGTGACGAAATAGATGCTGTGATAGAAATGCCAAATGGCGATTGGTGTGCTTTTGAAATAAAACTTGGTGCAAATCAGATTGATGCGGGCGCGTCAAGTCTTCTGAAGATTAAAAGCAAGATTGAGAAGGACCCTCACGGAAGACCTCCAAAGGCGTTGTGCGTGATTTGCGGTTTGGCAAACGCATCGTATATGCG
>CALCFP010000467.1 GCA_937900725.1 uncultured Bacteroidota bacterium
AAAAGCGTGTCATCGACTTTCGTCAATGAGTTTATAGGCACAAAAAAAGCCCTGAAAGCGGCATAGGCTTTCAGGGCATCAAGTAAAAACTGGAATATGCTTATTTCGTGCTGAGATTTATCATTGGAATTGTATTGCCACCTGTGTATTCAGGCAACTTGCCGTCCCAACGCTCGAGTGCATATTGCTGAACGAGCAGCGCATTAAGGCTTGCGGCGACAGTGCGGTTGTAGTATGCTTCGCCATCGGCCTTGATTTTCAGAGCCTTGGCCTCGCCTTCGGCCTGTGCTATGGCAATTTTTGCCTGAGCCTCAGCCTTCTTCACTTCGTTTTCGGCCTTCAGGCTCTCCTGGATGGCTGTATTCTTGGCCTCTATGGCAGCCGACAACGATTCAGGCGGGGTTATCTGCGAAGTGAATTCAGAAACCATGAATCCCTCGTTGAGCAGTGCGCTGTCGAGCATCACCCTCACTTCGGCCTCAAACTGGGCACGGCTGGCCATCAGTTCGTCCGATGTGTAGCGGTTTGCCGTAATGCGATAGGCATCGTAAATGACAGTCTTCATGTATCCGTCCTCTATCTTGCGCAGTCCGACGCGATACTTGCTGAACACCTTGACAACCATATCCCTACGGATTTGATATGCCAAGCGTGGATCCATCTTGAACACGGCGGCATCTTTGGTGGTCACCGTAAACGGCTGATAATCGACACGTTGTATGTTTACAGGATAAGTATAGACCGATGTGGTTATTGGGTTGTAAACCACCCAACCTGTGATTGGAATGGCTTGCAGTTCGCCTTGTTCGGTCACTGCAAACTTTTTAAACTTGATTCCTGCCTCTGAGGAATCGACTATGGCGCAACTCGAGAATAACGATGCTACTGCCAACATCAAGAATAATGTACGTCGCATAACATTTATTGATTAATTGATTAACTGATTGAGTTTGAATATCTCACTGATTTATTTTTTATAACGCAAAGATTAAATATAATCATTTTTGTAACACAGCCATTGCCACTGATGCCGGAACAGCATTAATCCTTGACCGAAATTCCTATCATGACTGTCTGACCGTCAGCATTATTCCACACCGAGTGCGGACGTTGGCCTTTAACCAAATAGGCTTCGTCTTTTTTGATGATTACGGTTTCATCGTCAAATTCGACACGGGCCTCGCCTTGAGTTACAATGAAAAGGTGATTGTGCGCGTGAGAATGCCTTTGAGTCGGACCGCCTCCATTAAGATCTACATAAGCAATTGAACCATTGATAATTGAGCCCAATGCGCCAAACAAGTTCTTTGCCTTGAAATTGACATGCATTGGCGGTGTCATAAATTCTTCGTCCATAACCAATTATTTATTTGTTTCAGTTATATGCAAATATCTTTCTTTTTTCGAATTTTGCCACCATAAAACCGTTGCTTTATGCTGAAAAAAATTTGCGTTTGCATAGCCCGATATATGGCTATCATAGTGTTGATTGTTTGTGCGTTATCGCTATTTCATCCATCTTCATTCAATTGGATAAAACCGAAATCGATAAATTATCTTTTAGGATTTGTGATGTTCGGCATGGGATTGACTCTAAATCCTGCCGATTTCAAGATTGTGTTCACTCGTCCGAAAGACATCTGCATCGGTTGCCTGGCGCAATTCAGCATCATGCCCCTTTTGGCTTTTGCATTGGCAAAAATGTTCAGCCTGCCCGACGAACTCACTATCGGGATGGTGCTTGTCGGATGCTGCCCTGGCGGAACGGCATCAAATGTGATAACTTATCTCGCCAAAGGCGATCTTGCCCTGTCGGTGGGAATGACTTGCATATCGACAGTCCTGGCACCGCTGATGACACCTTTGCTCACGTGGCTGCTTGTTGGCACGACTGTAGATGTCGATGTGTTCAATATGTTCTGGTCGATAATGAAAGTCATCATTCTACCAATTGGCATCGGATTCATTGTCAAGCATTTCTTTGCTAAATTCGCACAAAACGCCACTGCATATCTTCCCGCCTTTTCGACAATAGTCATTGCGCTGATAGTCGGATCGGTGGTATCGGCCAATTCGGCACAGTTGCTGAACGCCGGATTTGTGGTCCTTCTGGTTGTAATGCTTCACAACATCAGCGGATTTGCACTGGGTTTTGCCTTGGCACGGTTGCTTAAGATGAACCGCGAGAAATGCACAGCAGTATCAATTGAAGTCGGGATGCAGAATTCAGGCTTGGCGTGTACGCTTGCGCAAACACACTTTGCCGCAATGCCTCTTGCGGCTGTTCCGGGCGCAATATTCAGTGTCTGGCACAACATAGCAGGCGCGCTGTTGGCTCGAATCTTGGCACGCAAAAATTGATGTCGACTTTTGAGCAAAAAAAATCCCTCGATTACTCGAAGGATTAATTTTGTCTTGTTGTCGTGGAAGGACTCGAACCCTCACAAGCAGAACCAGAATCTGAGGTGCTACCATTACACTACACGACAATGGTTTTTCAACGCCGCAAATATAGAAATCTTTTTTTTGGCAAATCCCATAAAACCGATGTTTTTGAAAAAAAATATTTGTCCATCGGCGAAATGGAACGCCCCATTGACGACTCACATACGGGAACCGACTTGACGCGAATTAGCAACAGCCTCGCACATACGCATATAGCGCCACTCGACGGCGAGTATCAATGCAAAGAACACAATGACTGGAATACGGTAACGGACCAAAGCACCGAAGTTGGCTGTTGTCAGCCCGACAAAAAAGGCATATGTGACCATAAACACAAATGCCGCTATCAGGAAAGGATTGCGGAATATAACCTTGCACATACGCCTCAATCCGAGACGAAACATCACGTAGCACAGCAACACAAAGAGCACAAATGTCTCCAATGCCGAAATCAGCATAAGCACGTTTCGCGAGTCCCACAAAAACGGGCGGAACATTCCAGCCACAATTGCCTGCGGCGCCTTTGAAATCAAACCTCCGACCGTAGGCTCAAATGCACCTATGTCGAAACTATTGCCTCCATAATATTCCTTTTTCAAGTCATCCTGAATGATGACAGCCGTCTCAATTATTGCGTCGAGCGACTGGTAACGTTCGTTGACCATTGTGCCTAACTTTGAAAACAACCCCACTCCCACAAGCCAAATCACGAGAGCAATTATAGGGAACACAAGGGTGCGGAAAAACTGCGAATGCATCTTGTAAACATATTCAAATCCGACCCAGACAAGGCAGGCTCCCATTGTGGTGAAGAACGAATATGGCCTTATACTGATACTTATATACCCAATAACAATGACAGCAAGAATGTTGCGGACGAAATGACGCTTGGCCACAAGCAATTCATACACAGAGCAGAACAGGAACATTGACGCTACCAAGCACCAACTATCCTTGAGCAAGGACGATCCCCAAAACAACACCGATGGCACAAAAAGCAATGCTATGGCGAAATTGCGCTCGTTGGCGGGGTATATTTTGAGCATCAACCTGTAAAATTTCCAAATGCCGATATATAGAAATGCATTCAAGACGATAATGTTTCCCAAAAAAGTCTTGAAGCCGAGCAAATAAAGCGGAACATTGAAACGGCAAACGGCAAACGAGTTGACATCGCGCCAATATGTAGGCCACCCTGTGGAATAATCGAAGCACGAACGGAGTTCAGGCGTATGTCCACCGGCCATAATCTGCAAAAACGCGCCAAAATTCTTGTCGGCAAGCTTGACAAGAGTCTCCGTTCCCCAATAATAATAATGTGTGTCAGTCTCGCCGTAGTGGAAAGTGTAAATCAGCGCGAACGCGAGACCTGCAATAACCTTCACAAAAAATCCCAATGTAAAATATCGGTAACAAGGCTCGCTGTCAATGTGCCTGCGCTTAATAGACGCAACAATGAACCACAGCACCAACAAGCACATTGGGACGGCAAGCAAATCGTTTATGGTGATGACAGTACGCATTCGTAGTATTTAGTCAGGACAAGCAACGCCTGAACGTCAACGCAAATATAAAGTGACTTGCAGAAAATCAAAAATCACACGGAACCAAAATACACACTCATTTCCGACTCTGTTCGCTAATTGTCAACAACTATATTTTTCATACTGAACAACGTCTTTTGCGAATGTATACATTTGGCTTTCAGCAAACAAAAACAATTTGATATGGAGAATTTTGGAACAATCTTTAAAGATGGCGGGAAAAAAGCCCTGCTGTGCGGTTCGGGCGAACTAGGCAAAGAAGTTGCCATCGAACTTCAACGATTTGGAATTGAAGTCATAGCCGTTGACCGATACGCAAACGCACCTGCAATGCAGATTGCACACCGCTCGTATGTGATTTCTATGCTCGACGGCGAGAAACTCCGCGAGATTATCTACAAGGAGAAGCCAGACTACATCATTCCGGAAGTAGAGGCCATTGCAACTCCAACGCTTGTTGAACTTGAAAAAGAAGGATTTAATGTGATTCCGACGGCAAATGCAGCATTCCTGACCATGAACCGCGAAGGAATCCGCCGCTTGGCAGCCGAGCAACTCGGACTGAAGACTTCTCCATATCGCTTTGCGGCCAACTATGAAGAATACAAGTCTGCCATAAAGGAAATAGGAATTCCATGTGTTGTGAAGCCAATCATGAGTTCATCGGGACACGGACAGAGCACTGTCAAATGCGAGGCCGACATCGAGAAATCGTGGGAAATATCACAGGCTGGTGGCCGCGCCGGCGCCGGCAAGGGGATTGTTGAAGGATTTATCGATTTCGACTACGAGATAACCCTTTTGACTGTCCGCCACAAGGACGGCACCAGTTTCCTGAAACCAATAGGCCACTGGCAAAAGGACGGCGACTACCAAGAATCGTGGCAGCCTCAGCCAATGACTGACAACGCTTTGGCAAAAGCTCAGGACATAGCCAAGAAAATAACAGATGCGCTTGGCGGACGCGGAATCTTCGGTGTCGAGATGTTCATCAAGGGCGATGACGTAATATTCAGCGAAGTATCGCCTCGCCCACACGACACTGGCATGGTGACAATGATCTCGCAAGACCTTTCGGAATTTGCATTGCACGTACGCGCAATACTTGGCTTGCCTATTCCAAACATCGCATTCCACGGGCCATCAGCATCAAAGGCCGTTGTTGTATTTGGCGACAGCGACAATGTCAAATTCAGCAACCTTGAGGAGACACTCTCAATGCCTGACACTCAGATGAGAATCTTCGGCAAGCCTGAAGTTCACGAGCATCGCCGCATGGCTGTCTTGCTTGCTCGCGGCAACTCCATTGAAGAGGCGAAAGAGAAAGTCCGCAAAATGTACGACACACTGAAAGTGGAGAAATAAGTTCTTACCAAGGACATTGAATAAAAGCATCGGGCTTGCCTGTTGGCAAACCCGATGTTTTTTTTGTGCTATCGGCACTCACAATGACATCATTATAGGAATCGTTGACAACAAAAAAACAAGGGGATAGCCATAAGGCCATCCCCTTGTTAAATTACTGCTTGAAGCATTAATGGGGCATCTATTATTTTCCCGATTAATATAGAACGACTCTCTCAACAGTGTCGCCAAATTTCACAATGTAGATTCCTTGCTTTTCCATTGGAACTTCGGTGCGAGCGCCAGCCGATTTCTGAATCTTCACCATACGTCCTTCAATATTGAAGACCTTGATATCTGAATCACAAATCTGGCCCGGTTCTACAATTATGACACGGTTGTTGCCGTAAATCTTAACATTGGCTTCATCAGTGATTACGTCAAGAGGATTCACGACGCTGACCGAATATGTGTCATAAGCGTTGTTGTAGAATACCATCAAGCTTTGCAAGCCAGCTATTCCGCTGTTGAAGCCAAGCACCATGTCTGTAGTCATTTCAATGGTATCAGTAACACCATTGCTGTAAACAGCCATCAGTTTGCCGCCATTCACATCAAGTTCGTCGCCAATATTGTAAACAGTGCGGTTTGGCAACGATACCAGCTTGACACAGACAAGCGTAGGCTCTTCAGTTTTTTCGTTGACGATTACCTGCATTGTTGTGCTTATGCTCTGGAACGTAACTACAAGATTCTGAATGCCAAGCAAATTGCTATCAAAGCCAGAAACCATGTTCGATTCCATCGCAACTGTATCGATATTCAAATTACTATAGATAGCCTGCAGTTTGCCGCCATCGACATCAATCTCGTCGCCAACATTGTAAACAGTGCGGTTAGGCAACGATGCCAGCTTGACGCTGACAAGCGTAGGCTCTTCGTCTTTCTCGTTGACGATTACCTGCATTGTTGTGCTAACGCTCTGGAACGCAACTACAAGATTCTGAATGCCAGGCAATTTGCTATCAAAGCCAGAAACCATATTCAATTCCATCGCAACTGTATCGATATTCAAATTGCTATAGATTGCCTGCAGTTTGCCACCATTGACATCAAGCGTATCTCCATAATTGTAAATCAATTTATCAGGTGTGTCAACTATTGCTACCGACAATAATTTGACAAGATCGTTCACAGTTACCTGGAATGATGCAGAATAATCCATATAAGCAACTACAACTGTTTGCATTCCAGCTGAGTATGCGTCAAATCCAGCAATCATGCCTGGTGTGACAGCCAAGGTGTCAGTTTTGGCGACATTGCTGTATGAAACAGAAATCTGTGCTCCAGACAAATCAAGTTCTTCACCTAATTCATAGATTGTCTTGTATGGCAATGAACTAATAGCGATGCCTGAAACAACAGGTTCAAT
>CALCFP010000468.1 GCA_937900725.1 uncultured Bacteroidota bacterium
TTTTGTGAATTTAAGCGTCGGTCAGCATTTTGAATTCTAGTGAATCGGAATATGGCTATTCTTCATTACTTATTCCGTGCTCTGCCATATACGATTGCAGTTCAATCATCAGGCGCTCGTTTAGTTCAACCTCGCGAGTCTTGTTAATGGCCACTACAATAACACGGTAAGGTTCGTCGTCTTTTTTTACAACTTTGTAAAATTCATGAGTGCGTAAATTCTTGCCTCTAATCAGTGTTTCCTGAATGCGCTGACCCTTGTCTTTTTCTAGTAATTCGGCCCAAAATTCCTTATATGAATCCCGGACAGCATCATCTTGAGCTATGACGGCAATGTACGATGAGCCGATAACGCTGTCAGTGCTTATTTCATAGAATTTCATCATTTTGTTCGACATTTTTATGATGTCGCCATTAAGGTCTATTTCGGCAACCATAAGCCCATCGTAGAATGCCTCAATTTGTGCGTTAAGCGAGTCGTGGCGCTTGGTTGCCTCTTCTTGCGTTGCCTGCATCTCTTCAAGGTTTTGCCGCATTTCCTCTTCGTGTTGCGATAGTTCCTCAGCCTGCTCGTTTGACTGTTCAAGCAGATGTGCGTTGTGTATGTTGGTGTTGACGCTTGATATTACAGATGCAATATTCTCGCAGAGTTTCTCAACAAATTCTATCTTGTATTTTTCAAGATGGTTGTACGAAACAAGTTCCATTATGCCGAATATCTCATCGTTGACAACCATAGGCACCAAAAGCAGGTTGCGAGGCTTCTGGGCCTCTTTCTTGCCTTGTGTGAACGTTACGTAATGGTCGGGCACATCTTCAAGGTAGATGATTTTCTGTTCGCTTATAACCCTGCCAAACAAGCCGTCTTTTTCAGTTATTGTTGCACTGAGCATCACCTGCTTGCCGTAGGCTATGGCCGCCTTGTTTTCAAATTTCAGTTCATCGGAGAATTTGTCTTCAACCTTGAAATAAATGGCGCCTTGCACCATGTCGACATATTTGAGCAACTGCGACAGAAGGTTGAGTGCGAAATCTTCAACATTGTCGTTGTCTTGACGGATTATCTCGCCGAAGTTTGCCAATCCGTGGGTTACCCAGTTGCGTTGGTCGTCGAGGAGTTTTTTCTTGTCTTCCTCCACTTTTGCCACTTTCAGGCTGTCCTGCATTGTTATAAGCGATGTTCCAAGTGTGTCGCCGTCGCTTAGAAGGTTGTATTTGGTGTCGAGGTTGCCTTTTCCAATCTCGCCGGCAAAATCCACTGATGCCTGAAGGCTGTCGAAAAGGTGTTCAAGAGAATCGGTGAGGTCGGTTATTTCGTTTTGAAACAGCGACTTGTCATCTTTATTCTTATTGATTATGCCCAATGACAATCCGGCTAGTTTGTTATTAATGACAACAATGGACTTGGAAATGTTTTTGGCTACAATTGATATCACCAAGGAAAGCACTAGGAATCCCGCCAAAATGAGCAGGATAATGTTAAACAGCGACTTGTTGGCTTCGGCGTATGCGTCTTTTACTGGCAACGACGTGAGCATGCACCATTGGTTGCCTCCAATGTTGATTTTCTTGAAGATGGTAATGGCATTCTTCATGTGGAAATTTGGGGCAATGTAGGTGGTGTCTTGCGGAAGGCTGTCAATGTCAGCAGTCAGCATGGTTTGTGGCGTGTTGATAAGGTTGTTGTCAGGGGCAAAAATGTAGTTGCCGTTGCCAGAGATGAGGCAAACTTGCTCTTTGGTGTCGATTTGGAATCGAGCCAATGAGTATTGCATGTCTTCAATAGAGAAGTTTATTCCGACAACGCCCACAAACTCGCCCCATACAGAAATAGGAGCCACCACGGTGCAAACCATGATGGAGTCTTCACCGTATTTAACCGGGTCGAGGAGTACAGTCGTCATGGTCTCTTGCGGAATGGTGTACGCAGGGTTGTCATATTCTGGAAGGCCGGAGTTGGCATCTTCCACAATTTCACCGCCATGGCGGCAGAACGATGGAGCGAAACTGCCGGTTGATGTGCTGTCGTCAAACAGTTCGATATCCTCACTTGCCATGTCTATGGTGTTTGGCTCCCAGAATGACCAGATTGAAATAATGTCGTTGTTGCCTTCGATGACTGAGCGAAGCATCTTTGAATAGAAAGTCTTTCGCACTGATTCGTCCAGATTGCTGTAATCCTTCAAAGTCGATGCAAGAGTCTCAACAATTGATACTTTGCTGTCAATCATGCCCTTTACCTTGTTCGACAGGTCATCTGATTTTTCGATGAGTTCATTGTCGGCATTGTCCTTTGATATGCCTTTAACCTCAAAGCCTACATAGCAAAGCGATGCCACATAAACCAACAGTGACGTTCCCAGGAAGTAGAACATCATTTTCTTATGTATGCGTTTCTTGAAATTCATTGTCGTGTTTTTTAAGTTCATCGGAAAATACTAAGCCTCATTACCCAATATTTCAACAAGTTCGGCGTAAGCCAACTCCCAGTTGGCCTTTATCGTTTCGTATATATTAGGTATAGAAGTCATATCCTTGTTTTCGTCAATCAGTGTCAGCATTTCGTCAAGCGCATTGTATATTGTCTTGATGCCCAAGTAGTTGATTTTTGTCTTGAGCGACTTGATGTCCATCTTCATCACTTTGTAGTCGCGACGCTTTACAGAGTCGCCAATGTCGGCAATTTGCGCAGGAATCTGCTCTTGGTATCGTTTCAGGATGATAGTGATTTTCTTGTCGTCGTTTTTGTAGACCAGGTTGAGGTGTGTAAGGTCGATGAGGCGTTGCTTAACCTCAATATCCTGCTTGCCCAGGTTCTTCTTAAGGTCTTCGGGCAAGATGCCTTCCTGAACCATTTGTATGCGTTCTTCAATCCTTTTCTGTTCGGAAATGTCGATGCCGACAGCCACTATTTCGGTTATCTCGTTTGTTGAAGCGTCCTTAACAGGGATGAACCGTTCAAGGAGCCACATGTTCTTTTTGCTGTCGGCGAACATCTCTTCGGTTTCCATAATGTTGCCTTCGAGCAGTTCTTCCCAGAACTTGTCATGTTCAGCCTGCTCCTTTTCGTTCATAAATAGTTCCGACTTGTGAATCTTGCCAATAAGTTTTTCCTTCTTTGTGTTCAGCAGATTGACAAAATCGTCGTTGGCGTCGGTGATGCGCCGGCTTGTGTCGTAGTGTACAATCGGCACTATGGAGCAGAATCCATCTATTATTGACGTGAGTTCTTCTTCCTTTTGAGTAGATTCTTCCTGAGTGGCCTGCATCTCTTCCATGTTTTGGCGTATTTCCTCTTCCTGCTGTTCAAGCACTTCGGCCTGTTTCTTTGACTTTTCGAGCAGTTGAGCCGTCTCGCTGTTAATCTTTACAGTTGATATGGTGGAAGCTATGTTTTCCGACAGTTTCTCGACAAATGCTATCTGGTATTGTTTCAGGACCTTGAAAGAGTAAATCTCGATGAGCCCGACCAGATTCTTGTTGTAGATGAGTGGAACCACCAATGCCGATTTTGGAAGCGCGCGGCCAAGTCCGGAACTGATTTTGTCCATGTTGGCAGGAATCTCGCTAATGAATATGGTTTCCTTTTCAAGGAAAGCCCTTCCGATGAGTCCGTCGCCGGGAGCCACAAACGAGTTGCTGGCGGCCTTCTCCTTGTCAAAGCCGATGTGTGATACCAGTTCCACACCCTCGTGGTTGCTTTGTGTTACGTAAAGGGCTCCCATCTGCGAGTCAAGATAAAGAGTCAGGTTCTTAATAATCTCTTCAGCCAGAATCTTTATGTCGTTGTTATCGACGCGCAGCACCTTGTTGAACAGGTTGATGCCGTTAGATGCCCAGTTGAGTTGGGCTTCATCTTCACGGCGTTGCACCTCTTCTTCCTTGGCGTGGTCGAGGCTGTTTTTCATTTCAATGATGGCGTTTCCGAGTACATCCTTGTCGCTCAATGGAGTGAATTTGTAGTCGGAATTGCCGTTTCCAATATTCTCTGCAAACTTAGTCACTTGCAGAAGGCCTTGTACCACCTTGTTCGACGAGTCGGCCATCTGCCCGAGTTCATCGTTGCTTTCGACCTCCATTTTCAGGGCGTCGTCAACCTGTCCGAGCGATAGTTTGTTGATGATTGAGTTGACCTTGTTGATAGGCTTTACAATTTTCACCGACAGTATGAAGATGATGATTGCCAATAATACAAGGCCCAAAATGATGACCTTTGTCACGAAAGTCAGTGAATCGTTTATCTGTGATTCAATCTCTGCCATTGACGTGTTTGCGATTAGTTGCCATTGGTTGCCCAGATTGGCGTGAGAAACCAGTTTCTTGGTGCAGTAAACGCTATCAGCACCTTTAGAGCCCTTTATGATGAAAAAGTCGGCGTGGGTGGTGTCGGCATTAATAAATGCAGAGTCAATTTCGGCTATTTGCAGACCAATGAGGTCTGGATTGAAGTAGTCCAAAATCATGTTGTTTGCTGACAGTATCGTTATCGTCTCCTCACTTTTGATGCAGGTTGTGTCAACCAATGTGCGCAGATTGTTGATGTTGATGTAGGTGCCAAGGGCGCCAATGGTGGTGCCGTCCTTTACAATAGGCACGGCAATGCAGAATTCCATTGTGCGTTTGGAGCCATCCTGCTGGATAATCTTTGGTTCATCAACAAAGGCGCTTTCATTGTCGCGCACGGTGTAAAAAGGGTCGTTGTTCAATTCAACGTCGTAGTCGACAGTCTTGCTGTCGGTTTCAATGCCGTATTGCGAGTTGATTGCGCTGATTGTCTGACGCCCGTCGCTAAAGCCTGTCACGTAGCCGTTGTCAATGCTGAGCCATGAACTGGCTACCATGTTGTTCCCGTCACAGATGCCTTTCAAGAATTCGTAGAAGATAGGCTCGTTTTCGCTATAGTCTTTGTCTAGAGTGGATTCGACCATTGACTTTACAGTCATCAGTTTTTGGTGTTCGCAGTCTGAAACATTGGAAATGGTAGTGGCCACTTTTTCAAGCATTGATGCATTCCGGTTTGCCATTGTTTCAATAATGGATGCCCTGAATTGGTTGTTGATGATGCGCGCAGCAAAGAATATTACCAGGAATACTGTTCCCAGCACAACGAAAAGCACCCTATAACTCAAACGAATCCTGACTTTCATAGTTTGTCTATTTTCTTTTGTAACACATAAATACGGGATTGTTTGCCAAATGCAGCCAACCCATACTAAACCGAAAAATAAATATGGGAATTTTTTTCAAATCAGGGTATATAAAAGGTGGGAAAAACCGCAAAGATTGTTTATTTCATTTTTTTTAATGCCCATATCTGATATCGGAAGGATTGACGTGAATCCTTTAAAATCTTTATTTGCTTGAATTGTAGTAACATATCGCATCTTAAGTATAAATACCTATTGTATTTGTCTATTCTTTTTAACTATTATTGCATTGTTTTTCAACCAGCGTTCAGATTGCTGATTGCCACTGTAGGTTATCCTTTACGATAGCAAATATTTCTTCATGCAAGCCCAAGGCGCTAGTCTTGGGTTTTTTGTGCGACTAGCATGCCCTTTTTGTTCCTAAAACGGGAAACTATTTTTTTTGATGCACAATCATTTCTATTAACTTGTCGCAAAATTTTTTAGGGACGACTAAACCTGCATTTCATGAGAAAATCTTATCTAACATCGCTGTTGGTGCTGATTATGCCAATGCTGTCGCTGGCCCAGGTTGCCGAGTATCTTGACAGCATCCGGGTCAATGGCAAGACGAACATGACACCCGATTATTTGTGGAAGACAACGGATGTAGCAACATTGGCCAAACAGTTGACAAGATATACCAAAGATACAAACGCTTTAGTGGTGGAGGAAGCCTATGACATTATGTACCATGCTGGTATTTCTTCTGCAAATCTGTCGGAACGGCAAATGGCAATGGAGTTTGTGGCAAAAGGGCTCGATGGCGACATGAGTGTCGTGTCCAGGAATGTCGGTCACTTGGAGAAATTCTCGCCAGCCGACGTTAACGACGTCACGCAAAAGATACTTGAAACCAGGTTGGATGACTGGGAATCAGCCTATTATTCGCGGGTGGCTAAACTGTCGGCACGAATGGGCATTGGACGCTTGCAGATTCGCAACCGTCAGTTCCTGGACAAGAAGGCCGATGCTGAACTCAAATGGGACATGCATCTTGCATTGGCACGACTTGGAGAGCAGACGGACATCGACTTTATTGTGCGTAAGGCAAGCGCCATACCATACGATTATTCTGAGGACTTGATGGCGATGATTGTCCCGCAGTTGATATACACAAGGCAGAAACCTGCCATTGATGTTTGCGTGGAAATGTTGCAGACAGACAAATGCAAATGCGCATCGGCAAATCCTACAGTTAATGTTAAGATATTGTGCGGATACCGTATCATGGAAATGTTGGCGCCTGTAATTCTGGATTTCCCATATAAGGTGTCGAAAGCGGGCATGATAGAGGCTGACGATTACGAAGAGGCGCTGACGACCATCCGCGAATGGTTCCGAGCGCATCCGGATTACACCATAATCGCCGATTGACGGTGATTCGGCATGACGATTGTTGTGTTAACAGCCACTGAAAGTGGCCAACAATCATAACCGTGGGTTGAACGCAGTGAAACCAAATCAATTAACAATTAACAATTTTTGAAAAAGGCATTTGTGGAAATCGCCCTGAAAGGGCAGTTCAAAATAGCCTATGGCAAAGCGAAGCGACGCCATAGGTGAAAAGATCATATTCTGCAAAGCGCCCTGAAGGGGCAAGTCAAAGTCACACGAGGAAACAACCTGAAAGGTTGCACTAATTGTATTTTGATGTGTTTGCCTCACTTTTCTTTGGAGAAAAGTGACAAAAGAACTTGGCCACCGTGATGCTTCGCTGAAAAACACTACAGAATGGCTATGCGGGCGTAAACTCGCCCGCCCTAACGGGTCGGGCTCAGATCCCGATAGCTATCGGGACCCTATTTAACGCCATTCCTGCGCGTTTTTCCGGGCGCTCACCATCAAATGTGGCAGCAATGTCCGTTAACCGGCCATTATGGATTGCCATCGCACAGTCTATTCCCCAAATGCTGTCATTTCGTGCCTGCCACGGAATCCAGTCTAGCTGGCAGAGATGCTGAAACGAGTTCAGCATGGCATACGCCTATATAAAAAACAATGCAGACGTGGCAGGATGTCTCTATAAAACCTAACAGAAATATTTATGTTAAAAAACGCCTGGAAATATTGCATGGTTGCTGAAAACCAATTATATTTGACATAAATAAGGGGATTTTCTTTTTTTCTGGAAAATGTTTCAAAATAAATGTAAACGTTTTTTAGTGCGTATTTGCGCCATGTTTTGCATAGTGCTTGAGGCAAGCTGTGTGTTTGTGCAGACGGCAAATGCCCAGGCGGGAAGCGCGACCATTGACACCCAGGTCTTGCTCGATGCGTTGAATGATGTTTCGTCAGGCATTGACAAGGATGAGATGCTCAATGCGATTAATACGTTGCCGTATGACATGCAGCAGAATGTTGTGGCCGACGTGACGAGTGTGCTGCAAAATGTCGCCAACAATGAAAGCTTGAACAATGTCGCCAATGTTCTGCAGAATGCCATTGAGAACAATAAGTTGCCCGATGTCGCAAATGTGTTGCAGAGCGCCGTTGACAACGGGAAACTGCCTGATGTGGCAAACTTGATGAAAAGTGCCGTTGACAATGAAAAGCTGAACGATGTCGCAAATGTGTTGCAGAACGCCGTAGAGAACGGAAGAATGGCCGACGTGGCTAATGTGATGCAGGATGCAATGAAGAACGGGAAATTGCCTGATGTTGCAAGTTTGCTGCAAGATGCCGTTGATGCGGGCAGCTTGCCCGATGTTGCAAATGTGTTGCAGAATGCCATTGCCAACGGCAAGTTGACAGATGTGGCAAGCTTGTTGCAGAGCGCCGTTGACAATGAAAAACTGTACGACGTGGCGACACTGTTGCAGGGAGCCGTTGACAACGAGTCTTTGACAGGTGCGCTGAATTTGTTGCAGAACGCCGTGCAGAACGAAAAACTGCTTGATGCGCTGAACACTTTGTCGTATGGCATTGACAAGGATGCCGTGCTTGGTGCAGTGGAGTCGTTGCCGATTGACATTGACAGCGATGTAGTAAATGGTGCAATGACCTTGCTGTCGTCGGGACTGGACAAGGAATCGATGATTGATGCCATAAAACAGTTGTCGTCGGGAGTGGACAAGCAGGCAGTGATAGATGCACTGATATCCAAAGCGCCTGACATTGACCCCAAGGCCATAACCGACGCCATAACCTCGTTGTCGCCAGACATTGACACGGATGCAATGATAAAAACGCTGAACCTGTTGTCGTCTGACTTGGACAAGGACGCACTGCTTGGAGTGCTGAACCTGTTGTCGTCGGGACTGGACAAGGATGCCATGGTAGAGGCCATAAGCCTGTTGTCGTCAGGCGATGTTGTGGCACAGGTGCTCAACTCGCTACACGTGAGCCCTGACCAGCAACGGCGCATTAGTGACGCCAAGAACGCTTACGAGAGTGTCAAGAAGATGCAGAATTATGCAAAATCGCTTCAGGACTTGTTCAAGAAAAGCGTGCTGAGCTTGCCGGTGGGCATTGGCGACGATGAACACTATTGCATCTGCATAAACGAGATAGCAAGCGACGACAAGGGACGCTCGCACATGAAAGTGTCGTGTGTGATAGACCTGAACGGCAGTGGCAATGCGCTGGCATTTGACGGCGATGTGATTGTGGAAGGTGAGAACGGCATCGGCACTGGCGGAAAGATGGAACTGATAGCCCCGGTTGAGCAGTCGCTGGGCTCGGAGTGCTCGGTGATTTTCAAGGCCGGCACTTGCGTGGAGTTCGGATGCGACGGCTTTGAAAAAATGATTGTGAAGATGGCGTTTGTAACCAAAGGCAACACGCTTCAGGTAATAGACGAAAAAGGACAGCAGAAAGGCCGCCTGCGCATCGATTTTGAGGCTGTCATTGAGGATGTTGACAACTTTACGGCAACATTGACGATTGACAAGCGCTTTGTGATAGACGGCCTCGACGGCTTCATTTTCAGCCTTCACGGGGCCACGCTCGACCAAAGCTACACCACAACCTCGCCAATGGTGAAGTTCCCTGCCGGCTATCTGGCAAGCAACACCGAAGCCGACCGCAACATGTGGCGCGGCGTTGCCATATCACAGGCCGAAGTGGTGCTACCCGGCTATCTGAGCCAAGGCACACAGGTTGATGAAACCGGCAAAAAGCCAGACGCCAAGGCCGAACCAATCGAACTTACGCTATCAAACGTGCTGATTGACGGCGATGGATTCACCTGCAACACCGAGGCGCAGAATGTGATAAGCGAGGGAGCCCTCGACCCTGATTCGTGGGACTTGAGCATCAACGACTTCTACATAAACATTTTAAAGAACGATATTTCTGGAGTTGGATTTGGTGGCAAGGTGAACGTGCCGCCATTGGGCGAGAGCTCTAAACTCGATTATTCGGCCAAATACAACATGGAAACCAAGGGATTGCAGTTGGACGCATCATTGCCCAAGGACGCCGAATTCCCGATGCTCAGCGGTGCGCTGGCCATTACCGGCGGCAACGTGACCTTGGCCATTGAAGACTCAAAGGTAAAGCCTTCGATGGACATTGACGGCAAACTGTCAGTCAATGCGGCCATTGGCAGCAAGCTGTCGGACAGCAAACTCTCGCTACCCGACATTGAATTCCAGAGAATGCACATTAGCCCTGATAGATTCTCGATGGGCAGCATTGGAGTGGTTGGAAAAATATCAACGCCCGACGTGGCTGGGTTCCAACTCACCATTGACAAGATTAACTCCTTTGAGGAAGACAATGGCGCATCAATGGGACTGTCGTTCGATGCCGAGGTGCATATCACCGACAAATTCGGCGGCATGGCCGGCATCAAGCTTTACGGCGATGCCAAAAAATGGAAATACAACAAGGTGACTATTGACAAGATAAAGATAGACTATGAGCAGGCTGCCTTCACCTTGGCCGGTGGCGTGGAGTTCAAGAATGGCGACTACACCTACGGAAACGGATTCCGTGGCGACATCAAGATGAAACTGCTGAAAGGCAAGCTTGAAGTTGACGCAGTGGCTGTCTTCGGCAAGAAGGACAATTACCGATATTTCCTTACCGACGCCTTCCTTGAGGTTGAGCCTGCAAGTGGCGTAAAGGTGTCGTTCCTTAACTTCTACGGCGTGGGTGGCGGACTCTATTTCAAGATGCAGCAGGAGAACGGCAAGCCAACCAGCGATTTCGGAAAGTCGCTTTCCGGCATCAACTATGTGCCTGACGACAATGTGGGCATAGGACTCATGGCCCGCACCAAATTCGGATTTGTCGGCAACGACAAGACAATGGACGCCGATGTAGGCCTCGAAATACAGTTTAACAAGGACTGGGGCTTGAATTTCATACAGTTCCGTGGCGACGCCACATTCATTTGCAAGGACTTGGGGCCAAAAGTCTCGCAGAGCATAACC
>CALCFP010000469.1 GCA_937900725.1 uncultured Bacteroidota bacterium
GTCAATGCTATGCATTGGCCGTTTTTTGTATATTATCGGAAATTGAGCGATTCAACCAACCAGGTTGATCTGCTTAAAAAGACAATGAACAACACGCCTTGCGCAGTTTCGATTGTGGAACAGGCCGAACTCAACGGTACCAAAATCGCAATGTGGTGCATATTCCAGACTGATGTTGACTTGGAGTCGTCAACCGATTCGTTCATTGTAAAGCACAACGGCTATTCACACATTTACAATACATATCTTCATTACAATCAAGGCACTTCCGAGGAGCAGACACGGAAGTTGTTTGCCGACTATGTAGAACATCTGCGTAAGCACAATGTGACATTGGCTGGCAATTGCATGCGCACGTGGCTTTTTGTGCAAAATATCGATGTCAATTATCCAGGCGTTGTCAAGGGACGTCGTGAGTTCTTTGAGACAGAGGGTCTGACAAAGGATAGCCATTTTATTGCAAGCACGGGAATTGGAGGAAACCATTCCGATTCAAAGTGCAATGTCCTGCTCGACGCATACGCTTTGAAAGGATTCAAGCCAGGACAGGTGCAATATCTTCACGCAAAGGACCATTTGAATCCTACATATGAGTATGGCGTTACATTTGAGCGTGGCACTGCAATCCATTACGGCGACCGCGCGCATGTCTTGATTAGCGGAACCGCCAGCATCGACGAGAAAGGTCAAGTGCTATATCCTGGCGATATCAACAAGCAGGCCGACCGAATGCTCGAAAATGTAAGCGCATTGCTTGGCGAGGCTAAGGCATCGGTTTCTGATATCGCATCTGCTATCATTTACCTTCGCGATTATGCCGATTATGCAATTGTCAAGGCTTGGGCCGATTACCGACTGCCAGATGTACCAAAAACTATCGTATTTGCACCTGTCTGCCGTCCCGATTGGCTGATTGAAATGGAGTGTATGGCAATTATCGAAGAAAAGAACGAGAAGTTCAGCGATTTCTAACAAATCATTTCGAAATATATAAAACGACGGAGTCCAAAGTATCAATCTTTGGACTCCGTCGTTTTTAGTATGAATCAAGAGCGGTTATTCCGCCTTCTTGTTGCTGACTTTGAGAACACCTTTTTTGCAGGCGCTGACACAACGTTCGCACAGTATGCATTGCGGGTTTTGCACCTTTTCAACCTTTAGCACCGATTCCTTCACGTCTATAAGCATTGGGCAGGCCTTCGAGCATGCACCGCATTGTGTGCATTCGCTTGATTTAACGGGTGTTATTTTCAAAAGCGAGAACCGGTACAGCAGACTCGAGATGGTCATATATGGGCAAAGCAGCCTGCAGTAGGCTCTGCTTCCACATAAGATGTTAAGTATGAATCCGATGCCTACAATGAACACGTTTTGGCAGATAATCCATTTCTTGCGAAGAAGTTCGTTCTCGTCGCCCGATGGATTGGTGAAATATCGGGTGACAAAAACAGTCATTGCGATAAGCAGTATGATGTAGCCCCATGCAAGCCAGTTCTTCCTTTTTACCGGCTTTTTGCACAAGTCTTTGCGGTTCATCATCTCAAAGAACATGCCGTCCCAGCAAGCCCTTGAACAGCAAGCGTTTCCGAAAACGAACGGAATCACAAGCCGGGCTATTATGGCATGAATCAACGCGCCTGTTACAACGCCTGCCTGCAAGTCGAAAAATATGTGCTCAAACTGGAAATCGACGCCAAAGCCGAGTCCAAGCATGAACAGAAGCAATGATCCTACAAATATCTGTATGATTCGGCGCATCAGTTGGCGCTTTTCAGGATGTAGTGTCACTATGACACGTGTTATCAGTTCCGAAGTTCCTATGCCGTTGAAAAGGAACAGGTAGCGTATGTCACGAATCTGCCAGACAATTATGCCTATCAATGTGAAACTGATGTAAGCCCAAATTGCGATATTGAACTTATTGTAGATGTGCTTGATTTTCTCGAGTATGTTGCTCATTGCGTTGAAACAGAATATTTTGCCAATGCATTATTCGGCAATGCTGTCGCCAGGTATTGTTATTTCCACATCGTCTGAAGATTGTGATTCGGCTTTTATCAGTTCCAGTTCGTATATTACGGTAGTGAACGGAGGTATGATGCCGGTTGATGAACCTTTCTCGCCCCATGCTAGATCCGATGGCAGGATGATTAGTGCACGTTGGCCTTCGCGCATGCGCCCAATTGCATCTTCAAGACCAGGAATGACCTGCATTTCTGTGCCATAGACAAATTCAAACGGTTGGTTGCGCTTGATGGTTGAGTCGAAGAATTTTCCGTTCAGGAATCGGCCTTCGTAATTGACGGTCACAATGTCGCCGTATTCGACAGGTTTGCCCGAACCCGGGAAAATGTTGATGAAGTACATGCCCGATTCAGAGGGTTCCACGTCTATTTTTTGCTTTTCGATGAAATTGTGCAGGACAAGTTTCTCATATTCGCCAAAGTCTTCAATCCATTTCAGGAATTCTTCCTTGTCCTGGCGGTATTGCTCCTCAGTGCGGATGTCGTTCATCCTGATGTCGATTTTCATCATGTCGCCTTTATGTAGAAAACTAGGCATTTGGCATTGTAGCGTCTGGTGGAAGAATTTCTCGGCATCTATTATGAACGAGGCGCTGTCGCCAACCGACAGCATGAGGAAACATTCGTCAATTGAGCCGTCAAACTCGGGCTCAGTGAGTTGGAAGGTACGGTTGCCTGTGAAGAATACGGAATCTGATGTGGTGGCGTAGCGCAATTGCGTGGTTACGTAGTTGCCGGCCATGGGCAAGTCGACAGTGTCGCCAATGGTAATCAGTTTGTAGTAGATGCCGTTCTTGTGTGAATAGCCATCAAATTTGTTTGTGCAGGATGTTGCCATCAATATGGCTGAAAAAGTCGATAGCAATAGCAATTTATTGATTTTTAATCTGATTGACATATCCGTCGTTTTTAATTGTTGCTTGTCAATTTAAGTAATTCCACGTTATATACTATAGTTGCTCTGGCTGGAATTTTATCCTCGTCGCCTATGAGGCCGTAGGCAAGATGCGGAGGTAAAATAAAGCGGGCTTTGTCGCCTATGCGCATCAAAAGCACTGCTTCTTCAAGTCCCGATTCCACACCGCCTTGTCCAATCAGGAACGTTTTGGGGCCAATGCTGTCGGATGTGTAGCACAGTGTGCCGTCGAGTAGTGACACTTCAAATTTCAGTGTCGCCACTTTGCCAGTTTGGGCGCTGTCGCCTGTGCCGTGTTCATATATTTGGTGCCATAGGCCTGTCTCTGACATTTCCATATCCCAATTGTGCCGTTTGACAAATGCTTCAATTCTTTCTTTGTCGAGCGACACAAGTCCTTTGTTAGCCTTGATTAAGTTTTCTTTGCTCATAGGCACTTTCCCGTTGCGTTTTTCGCCGTTGTCGCATCCTGCCAGTGTCAAGGCCAATAGTATCAATATGGTTTTCAGTGAATTCATTTTTCAAGATACGATGTGTATTCGGGCAAGATGCATTCAAAGAAATGGATGGTTTTGCCTATTGATTTGTGAAATTCGCCGCCAGCCGCATTCAGGTGACCTCCGCCGTTGAAATGGTCTGAAGCCACTTTGTTTGCGGGGAACGAACCGCGTGAACGGAATGAACATTTTGTCAGGCCGTCCTTTTCGGTGAACAATGCCGTGAAGTTTATGCCGTCGATGGTAAGCGGGTAGTTTACAAGACCTTCAGTGTCGCCTTGCTGGTTGTTGAAATCTTCAAGTTCCTTCTTCGTGAGCCAGATGTAGGCTGTTTGATATTCTGGCAGGACCTTCATTTTTTTGTATAGGCTGAATCCCAACAGTCGCAAACGGCTTTCTGAGAAGTGGTTGAACACGTTGTCTATTATCTGGTCTTTGTTCATGTCTGATTCAAGCAGGTGTGCAACCGTAATGAATGTTTGTGGATTCGATGAGTTGTAGTTGAAGCAACCCGTGTCAGTCATTATGCCTGTGAATATGCAAGTAGCCACGTCGGTTGCCAAGACATCGCTGCCACTCAATTCCGATAGCACGCTATATACCAGTTCCGATGTGCTGCTTGCTTCTGGGCGGCTGAATGCCAAG